>CAMBRJ010000210.1 GCA_945870175.1 Gemmatimonas phototrophica | reverse complement strand
GCACGGCGCGCGAGTATTGTCGCGTGCAAGCGGACATCGGTGACTGGATGGCCGACGCGGCGCTCGCCGCGATGGCCGACGCGGGGGTGACGGCACGCGATGTGGCGGCGGTGGCGTCGCATGGACAGACACTGTGGCATGAGCCCGGGCACAGCACGTGGCAGGTCGGTGACGCGGCGCGCATCGCCGAGCGTACGGGCTGTGATGTCGTGTCGGATTTTCGTGCGCGTGACGTGGCGGCCGGGGGACAGGGCGCCCCATTGGTCACCATCGCGGACTGCATGTTGTTCGCGCACGATACCCAGTGGCGCGCGCTGCAGAACATCGGCGGCATCGGCAACGTGACGGTGGTTCCACCCGCGAACACGCACGGTCGTGGCGGTATGCAGTCGGTCCGCGCGTTCGACACGGGACCGGGCGTCGTGATCATCGATGGCGTGGTACGGGCGCTCTACGACGGCTTGCCCTACGACCGCGATGGTCTGATCGCCGCCCGTGGTCGGGTGCTCGAGCCCGTCGTGCAGGACGCGCTGCGGCATCCGTACTTCGCGGACGCGCCGCCCAAGAGCACGGGGCGTGAGCTCTTCTCACGGGCGTACGTCGCGCAGTTCATCCGCGATTGTCAGGAGTCGGGGGCCGAACCCGCCGATATCGTCGCGACCGCGACGGCGTTGACGGCGCGCTCGCTGGCCGACCAGTATCGCCGATTCATCCCCGAGCCCGTGCACGACGTCGTGCTGTCCGGGGGCGGTGCCCGCAATCCGACGCTCGTCCGCCTGATCGAAGCCGCCGTGGCCCATGGAAACGGGCCACAGGTGTGTATGTTTGACGGATTGTATTTCGATGGAGAGGCAAAAGAGGCGGTGGCGTTCGCACTGCTGGGCTATCTCCACATTTCGGGCCGCGCCGGCAATGTGCCTAGCGCAACGGGAGCGCGAGGTCCGCGTCCCCTCGGTTCGCTCACTCCAGCCGTCCGTTAGTCGCTCATGAGCGAACAGTCCCGTCGTGAACTTGCGCAGTTGCTCATCCCGGTGCTTCGTTGGTCGCCGTCGGGCGGCTTTGCCGACTCGCGTCCGCTCATCGAGCAGTCGCTCGCCCTCGGTGTGGGCGGTTTTCAGCTGGTTGGCGGTCAGCAGGATGGGGTGCGCGCGCTCGCCAAAGAGCTGCAACTCAAGTCGCGCCATCCGCTGCTGATTGCGGCCGACTTGGAACGTGGGGCCGGGCAGCAGTTCGCCGGGGCCACCGGACTGCCGCCGTTGGCGGCCATCACGTCCCTCGCCGATATCGAAGCGCTCCGCCGCGCCGCGCGTTTGACGGCTCGTGAAGCGCGCACGATGGGAGTGAACTGGAATCTCTCGCCGGTGTGCGATCTCGATCTGCTCCCCGAGAACCCGATCGTCGGCACCCGCTCCATGGGCACCGATGCGCGCAAAGTGGCGCCGCTCGTGACCGCGTGGATCGAAGCCTGCCAGGCGGAAGGCGTGCTCGCATGCGCAAAGCATTTCCCCGGCATGGGGCGTGTCGCGCGCGATCCGAATCTTGAACTGCCCGTTGTCGAGACCCCCGCCGATCAGCTCAAGGAGCAGGATCTGCAGCCGTTCCGGGCGGCGATCACCGGCGGCGTGGCCAGCGTGATGACGTCGCACGTGGCGTACCCGGCGCTCGACTCGAGCCGGGCGCCGGCCACGCTCTCTCGCGAGATTCTGCAGTGGTTGCTCCGGCAGCAGCTCAAGTACGACAATCTCATCGTGGCCGACACGATGACGTTGACGGCGGTGCTGGAGGGACGTACGGTCGCGGAGACCGTGGTGCTCGCCGTGCGTGGTGGATGCGACGTCGTCTTGGCGCCCGGCGATCTCGAGGAGGCGCTCACCGCGCTCGAGCGCGCGTATGATGACGGGACGCTTGAGCCCGAGCGCGTGAAGCACTCGGTGCGCCGTCGTCTCAAGTGGGCACAGTGGGCTTCACCGCCGAACGACTGGCGTCGCCCGAGTGGCGCTGATACCGCGTGGGGCGCATTGCTCGCCGACAGGGTGCTTCGCGTGGAGCATGGACCGCTGCCGACGGTGGGCATGATCACCGAAATGGCCATTGTCGATGACGATCACCAGGTCGACGGTTCGTCGGTCGAGCGCACCGGCATCGCCGAAGCGATGCGTCTCGGTGGCAACGACGCGCGACTGGTCGACGCACCGACGCCGGCCAGCGGGGGGCCGTTCGTGATCGCCCTCTTCGCCGATTACGTGGCCGGCAAGGGTCGCACTAGGCTGCTCCCGGAGACGGTGGCGCAGGTGCACACCTTGGTAGCGCAGGCCGAGGCGCTGCAGCGCTCGGTGATTCTGATCGGACTTGGCGATCCGCGCTGGGTCGCGCAGCTGGGCATGACACACCCCACCGTCGTGGCATGGGGTGGCGATCGCGTGATGCAGCAGGCGGCGGGACGCGGCTTGCTGCGCAACAAGAAGTAGCGGTCGGCGCTTACCCGAAGAGTTCGAACAGGAACCAGAGGACCGCGACCAGCGCGATGACGCCAAGCAGCATGAACACGGGTTGTGCGGCCCGTCGACGTTCTTCGATTACCGGTTCGGGCGCGCCGAGCCGCGCGTGATCCTTGACCGTCCGCGCGTGTTCGAACTCCTCCTCGAGGCTCGCGGGCGATGGGAACGGCGTTCCGAGCATCGGCGTCTGGTCACTTTTCGGTGTGGATCGCGCCTCGCGTGTCGGCGGCGTGGAGGCGCGCGTTTCGTCGTTGAGCGTGCCGGCGAGGGGGAACGTGTTGTAGCCGAAGGAATCCCCATCGCCGGACGCCCGGAGCGCATCACCATCGAAACGTGCGGCGATCACCGTGATGTTGTCCGGGCCGCCGAGCTGGTTGGCCCGGTCGATCAGGCGTTGGCAGATCGACCGCACGTCCTGCTCCTCGTTCGACGTGCGTGCGATCTCAGGGGCGCGCACCAAACCCGAGAGCCCGTCGCTGCAGAGAATCAGCGTATCGCCGCGGCGGACCGGCTGATGCGTCAGATCAATGGTGACGTGCGCCTCGGGGCCAAGCGCCTGCAGAATGATGTTGCGGCGCTCGCTGACCTCGGCCTCCTCGACCGTGAGCTCGCCCGCTTCCACCAATCGCTGCATGAGCGACTGATCTTTGGTGAGTTGTTGGACCGCGCCGTCGCGTACCATATAGGCACGGCTGTCACCGACCTGCACCAGAAAGAGGTGATCACCCAGCAATCCGGCGATCGTGGCGGTGGTGCCCATGCCGCGGTGCTCAGGGTTGTCCCGCGCGTGCTGATGGATGCGCGCGTTGGCGAGCACGGTGGCGTCACGGAGCGCCTCCGCAAACGCGGCTGGCGACGGGTCCGCTGACGTCCACGTCTGTCGAAGCGCCTCGAGCACAATCGTCCCGGCCATGCTGCTGGCCAGCTCACCAGAGGCGGCGCCGCCCATGCCGTCGGCGACGAGAAACAGCAGCCCGTGCGGATCGGTCGTGAGTTCGTGATAGCCGTAGGTGAAGTCGAGCGGCGTCCCGGTTTCGAGATCGGCCACGAGGAACGTGTCCTCGTTGTGCTTCCGAGTGCGTCCCACGTCAGTAAGCGCGAAGACTCGCGTGACCACACGGTGGTCACCCGGCAAACGGTCGGTATGTGAAGCGGGAGCGGTCACAGCATCATAGAGCAGGCCGGTGCGCAGAGGGGGGACACAAGTCCGTACGGACGGGAACGCCGGGAGTTCCAGCCCGAGGCTCCCTTCCAGTATGCCAGCGCCCGGGTCGGAGTCGACTCGTAGGCTGGTGGCTGATCCGTAGACGGTTATAAAATGGGGTTCGTTTCACCGATGGGGCAGATCGTTCGGAGAAAGTCCTCTGATTTCCCACGCTTTCGGTGCGCTCTGGCCCAGTTTGATTACAAAGCGCGGTGATCGACGGCCCCTCTACGGCTGGACGCCTGTCCCGCCGTCCGTCAGCTTCGACTGGATGATGAACCCAACCGGACCGATGCCTAGGCCTCATTCGCTGTTGCTGCTCGGCGCGGCGCTCCTGGCGGGTGCCTGCGCCCGCCCGATCTCCCCGGTGGCGCCTCCGACGCCGATCGTGGCGCTGCCGGTAGCACCGCCGGTGGTCGTGTCCGGGTTGCCCGTCGTGCCCACGGTGCGCGGTGCGCCGATCGATGTCCGCGTCCGCTATCCCGCCGACAACCAGCTGCTGACCAGCCGCGATTCCAATTTTGTGCTGGGGAGCCTCGGCACCGGCGACGTGTCGCTTGCGATCAATGGGCAGTCGGTGCCGGTGGCGCCCAACGGGGCGTTTCTGGCGTGGCTTCCGAATCCGCCGGCCGGTGCGCTGCGATATGACGTGGTGGTTGCGCGCGCCGCCGACACCGTGCGCCGCACCGTGAAAGTCCGGCTGCCGGTGCGCACGCCGTTGGCCGGCACGGGAAAGCTGCGGGTGGACAGCAACTCGGTGTTGCCGGTGCGTGGGATGTGGGCGAAGCGCGACGAGTACGTACGGGTCAGCCTGCGGGCACCGGCCAACGCGACGGTGATGGTGCAGGGCAGCGACAGCGTGCTGCGGCCGCTGATTCGCGGCACCGGCCTCGTGGTTGCCCCGAGCGCCGCATCGAACGATGCGAACGGCGAGGACCTGTCCGCGGTCTTCGCCACCGACATCGCTGCGCGCGTACTGGCCGACAGCGCCCGTGCGCCACGGCTGATCGCGATTCGCGGCCGCGACACGGTGCGCTTGAACGTTCCGCTGGTGCGCGCGCTGCCCGAAGAGACGCGCCTGTTAGCGATGCTGCGTAGCACTTCGACGATCGGGAGTGACACCGACCGCGTGGTGAACGCGCGCACGATCGTGGATGGCACCTACAAGTGGATGTTGCTGAACGGCACGATCGTGGAAGTGACCGGACGAGCCCAAGGCTTCACGCGCATCCGGCTCGATGGGACGCTCGATGTGTGGGTGGACAGCGACGACCTCGTGGTGCTTCCCGACGGCGCCGCGATGCCTCGACGCGTGACCGGCGGATTCCGCGTGACGCCCAGTGCCGAATGGGTCGATGTGGCGATCTCCACCGGCGATCGACCGGCGCATCTCGTGGAGCCGGATGGTCGCACGCTGGTGCTCACCCTGTATGGGGTGCAGGCCAACCCCGAGATCTCGCCAATTTTCGGCAATGACACGTTGGTGCGCCGCATCAGCTGGGATCAGGTCACGAGCGATCGTGTGCGCATCACGTTCACGCTCTCGCAGCCGGTGTTCGGCTGGCAGTCGATCTGGGATGAGAGTCGTCGGCAGTTCGTTTTGCGCATCCGTCGCCCGCCGCTGATCGATGCGGTGAATCCACTGCGTGGCCTCACGATCGCCGTCGATCCGGGTCATCCCCCTGCTGGCGCGACGGGGCCGACCGGTCTCTATGAAGGCGATGCCGTGTTCCCGGTGGGTGAGCAGGTCGCCGCCCTGCTGCGTGCGCGCGGCGCGATCGTGGTGATGACGCGGACCTCGCTGGCCCCGGTCGGACTGGCGGAGCGCGGCGTCACGGCCCGTCGCGCGAACGCGCATGCGTTCCTCTCGGTCCACCTGAATGCGCTGCCTGACGGCGTCAATCCGTTCACCGCCAACGGCACCAGCACGCTGTTCTATCACCAAAACAGCGAGGCGCTGGCGCGTCCGGTGCAGGAGGAACTCATGAAGCGTTTCGGATTGCGCGACCTTGGCGTGCACTATCAAAACCTCGCCGTCGCCCGGCCGACGTGGTATCCGTCGGTGCTGGCCGAGGGACTGTTCCTCATGTTGCCCGAGCA
>CAMBRJ010000209.1 GCA_945870175.1 Gemmatimonas phototrophica | reverse complement strand
AACCACGTTCGACGACACCGAGGTCACCATCGCCTGCACCTTCGTGGGCAGTGCGTCGGGCAGCTTCGACCTGATCGTCGAAGACAGCGTCATCGCCACCAAGCGCGTTGATGTCACGACCGGGACGCCGATCGTGGTCGAACTCCTGGTGCCCTTCGCCGTCACCAAGGGCAAGACCAGCATCGCCGTCATGTTGCGCGCGCACCGCGGCCCCACGCCGCGACTGCACGAGCTGCGCACGATTCAGGATCACAACGAAGTCCCCCTCCCTTCCGGAGTTTCCCGATGAAGCCGTTGTCCGTTTCGCGTGCCGCCCGCGCGGTGTACGTGCTCACGAGTACCGCCCTGTTGCTCGCCGGCGGTGCACTCTCGGCGCAGGCACCAGCGGCCAAGACCGCTCGCGCGAGCAGCTCGGCGCAGTGGCTCACCCGTCCTGAACGCACCGACTACGCCGAGACCAGTCGGTACGACGACGTCATCGCGTACATGAAGCAGATGGCGGCGGTGAACCCGAACATCCATCTCACGACCTACGGCTACACCACCGAAGGACGCCCGTTGCCGTTGGCCGTGATCGGTGCGCCGGGCGCCAGCGCCGCGCAGGTGCTCGCGACGAACAAGACCCGCGTGTACATCCAAGGCAACATCCACGCCGGCGAAGTGGAAGGAAAGGAAGCGCTGCTCTGGTTGCTGCGCTCGATCGCCAAGGGTGAGCGCAATGCGTGGCTGAAAACCACCGTGCTGCTCATCAACCCGATCTACAACGCCGACGGCAACGAGCGCGTGTCGGTGTCCAACCGCGGCTCGCAGGCGGGCCCCGTGGGCGGCATGGGCACGCGCGAGAACGCACAGGGGCTCGACCTCAATCGCGACGGCACAAAAATGGAAACCGCCGAAGCGCGATCGATGGCGGGGTTGCTCACGCGCTATCAGCCGCACGTGGCGATGGATCTGCACACCACCGACGGCAGCTCCACCAGCGGGTTCAACATGACGTACGAAACGTCGCTCAATCCGAACAACTCGAAAGCGCAAACGAGCCTGTTGCGCGACGTGTTGCTGCCCGAGATCACGAAGTCCGTGAAGGCGACGCACGGCTCCGACTGGTTCTACTACGGCGGCGTGTCGGGCACCGGCCAGCAGCGCGCCTGGCGCTCCGACGCCGAGTTGGCCAAGCCGCGCTACACCTCCACCTACTACGGCGTGCGCAACATCCTCGGCCTGCTCACCGAGACGTATTCGTATGCGTCGTTCAAGACGCGCATTGTCGAAACGTACTGGTTCCTCGAGGAGTCGCTGGGCTACGTGGCCACACACGGCGAGACCGTGCGCGAGGTGGTGGCCAAGGCCAACGCTGAGTCGATCATCGGGCAGCAGCTGGCGGTGCGGCAGCAGCTGGTGAAAGCACCGGCGCTACAGAAGATCGTGTTCGCGCCCACCATCTCCGTGCGTAATCCCTACGTGGCCGACCGCCCGTATCGCCTGCGCCCCGATGGATTGGGCAACACCAACGTGACCAGCGAGATGCTGCCGTTCTATGGCACGGCCGAGCCCACCGAAACCACGCTGGCGCCGCGGGTGTGGGTGGTGCCCATGAGCACCGCCGCCGCGCCAACACCGGCACCCGCGCCGGGTGGCTTCGGTGGCGGACGTGGCGGCGCACAGGGCACGCCCACGCAGCGCATGATGGCCACCGTGATCGATCGTCTCGAGGCGCATGGTATCCGCTACCGCGTGACCACCGCCGAACAGCCGTTCAGCGGGGATCGCTTCAAGATCGCCACCAACACCGTGGAAACGCGCGAGTATCAGGGCACGCATAAGGGGCGCACGCTCACCGGGGCATGGGAAGCCACCGAGCAGACCGTGCCCGCCGGTTCGTTGGTGATTGCCATGGATCAGCCGTTGGCGCGCTTGGCGTTCATCCTGATGGATCCGCGCTCCGACGACGGCTTCATGTGGTGGAACCTGCTGGACGCCGTGCTGGGCCAGTCGCCGGCGCCGGCGTACTACCCCGTGCTGCGTTCGATGAACGCGGTGAACTAGCGCGTCGTGCGCGTCGAATCGAAGTACCAGGTCTGCTGCACCCGGGTGCGGTACACCACGTTCCGGTAGCCCGCCGCCGCGGCCACAAGGCTATCCCGCGCCACCGACACCGGCGTGGCGGTGCCCCCGCGCAGCAGTTCCAGCAGCGGACGCCCGGTTACACCCTCCGGGGTGGCCGGACGCCCCAGCAGGTGCAAAATCGTTGGCACGATATCGGCGTTGCTGCTGGGGGACGAGGCCTGCACGCCGGCACGAAACGCCGGACCGCTGGCCACGAAGGTTGCGGTCACGTCGTACGGACTCGTCGTGCCGTGTCCGGCCACCCCGGATTGACGTGTGTCACCGCGATGTCCTGCGGCGTTGCTCGCATGCGACCAGTCGGCCGAGAAGAGCACGTCGGCCGATCGGGCATGCTGCCATCCGATCTGTGCGGTGGAGATGGTGCCGCTCACACTGCCCTGCCCGTTGGCCGCGCCACTGGCCGCACGCGGCGCCGTGAAGATGGCGCCGGCTTCCGGCCACTGCTGCAGCGCGCGCACCACGGCGTCGCGCGTGAGACTACCACCGTGACGCACGTGAATGGCGCTGCCGGCGATCACCACACTGTCGGCGAAGGCACCCAGTTGCTTGCGCAGTGATTTGGCATCGCCCACGTGCGTGGAGAACCCATGGTCCGACACGACCATGACGTTCACCGACTGCCCCAGACCACGGGCCGCCAGCCCATCGAGGAGACGTCGCAATTCGCGATCGGCGGCGCGGATTGAGGAGTCGGCCATCACGCTCCCCAGCCCCGCCCCATGCGCCGTATGATCGGGATCGGAGAGCCAGAGGTACGCCACATCCACATCCAGTGAATCCACTCCCACGCGCAGCAACGCATCCACTGCCCACGCGTTGCGTCCAAGATTCGGAGACGCATCGGCCGGCGGCACGCCCAGCACGCGCTGGACCATTGGCGCCATCGTGGCGGGCATCACGAGATCGGCATTCACCACCGCCGTGCCCGCGCCGCCAGCGAACAGATAGGCCGAGCCCGACGACCCCGCGCTCGCCACCATCATGCGCATGCCCGCCTCGCGCAACCGGTTGCCGATCGTGGGCGCTGTGAGCAAACGCCCACCAAGCACACTGTCGGCCAGCACCATGTCGGGCGCATCGCCGGTGTTTAGCACCCGATCAGCGACGTCCGGCAGATAAATGCTGTTATCTAGGATGCCGTGTCCCGACGGGCCGGTGCCCGTGGCGAGCGCACTGGCGTTCACCCGGGTGACCGTGGGAAAAAGCGAGTGATGCTGCGACGAACGCACGCCACGGGTGGCCAGCGCATCCAGGTTCGGCATGCGCGCCGGTGTGATGTGATCGGGACGCAACCCGTCGAACACCACCAGCACCACCTTGAGGCGGCGCGGGCGCTGTGCGACGTCACCGGCACGCGCAGGCGAGGCCGGCCACGGCAGCGCCAGCAGCGCCGCTGCCAACAGCCCGGCCGCGCGCCACGCGCGGCCGGAAAGAATCGTGCGATGCGTGGGCATTAGAACCGGTACCGGGCGCCGAGCTGGATCTGATACGGCGTGCCACTCTTTACCGCCGTGCCCACGTTCTCGTTGATGCGATAGGTGTAGCGGCGTGTGGTCGGGTTGAAGGCGCTCACGGCGTACAGCTGCTGCGATCCACCGAGGTTGTACTCACCGCCCCACGCCCGGTTGAGCATGTTCTCGACGTTGAACAGATCGATGGTGACCTCGACGGCCTGTCCACGAACCGTGCCAAAGTCGCGCGACACGCGGACATCGGTACGGCCACGGAACGGCGACGACGCCGCGTTGCGCGGTGCGATCCGGCCGAGGTTGGCGGCGATATAATCGCGCGCGCGGTTGGCCGGATTGTCCAGCACCTTGCGCATGCCAGCGGCCATGTCGGTCGGCGTGGAGGGATCGTTCGGATCGAAGATGAACGCCAGATCGTTGTTCGCCGTGCCGTCGCCGTTGATGTCGCCATTTACCACCAGCGAGTACGGACGACCGGAGATGCCGATGTAGCTACCCGTCACGCGGAAGCCCCACACCCGCGGCAGCAGGAACGCCGCTACGAACTTGTCGCGGAAGCTATCTTCCGACGCGCCCCACGCGTCCTGCAAGCGGCGCGGGTCACCGGTGTTCTGCGAGAACGTGGAGGTCAGCGCCACGCAGCAGTTGAAGCTGGAGTTGTCCTTGGTATCGTTGCGCGTGTACGACAGCGAGACCGACGACTGGCGTGGCAGCGTGAACGCGCCCTGCAGCACCAGCGAGCGCTGTTCCAGCGTGGACTGGCCCACCAGTTCGAGCACGCGCCCGATGTCGGTGAAGATGCGCGTGTCCGCATTGTTGGTACGGCCAGCCGTGGTGATCTTCGCGGCCGGCACGAACACGCCCCGCCCACCCTCAATCGTGAAGTACGGATCGGCAACCATGTTGCGGTCGTAATACTGGAAGTTGTCTTGCGTGCGCGCCCAATAGGCGAAGGCGCCCAGCTGCAAGCGCCCGAGGCGCCGCTCGTATCCGCCGCTCAGCTTCCACGTGGTGGGCACGCGAAAGTCGCCCGAGAAGTAGTTCACATACGCGGGGATAGTCGACGCACTCACGCCGGCCGGAATCCCCGGCACCGTCGACAGATCCTTCCGGTAGCTCACGAAGTCCGGCCGGGGCGCCTGTGCGCCGACTTGAATGATGTCGACCGCTTCCAACCCGCTCTGCAAAATGTGATTGACCTGCACGTTGTAGGGCGGCTGGCTGCTGAACCGTCCGCCACCAAACCGGAACACATTTTTTCCGTCGCCATTCACGTCCCACACGGCCTGCGCGCGCGGCGACACGATCCAGTTGGAGGGCTTCTCATCGGTCCGTACGCCGAGCCGTTGATCGACCAGCGGATTGTACGCCGCACCCGTCAGGAACTGCACGCCATCAAGGCGCAGGCCGGCCGATGCGGTCAGTCCTCGCCCGAGCTGCCACTCCGACTGCACAAACGTGGAGAGATCGGCCACCGTGAAGTCGGCCGTCGTGCCGCCCGCGCGCAGCGGGACCTGACGGCTGTAGCGCGCCGCCGTCATCGCATCGAGCTGCGCCAAATTGTCGAACTCGAACAAGCCACGCTGTTCCACCGGCAGATAGCGCTGGATCTGCGTGACGATGTTGTCGGTACCGAGCGTGATCGTCTGATTGCCGCGATTCCAGAACAGCGTGTTGGCCAGCTGGTACTGCCGTTCCTTGTACTTCTCCGGCGCCAAGCGATTGCCGCCGAACTGCACGTTCACGGTCCGGCTGGAGTTGTCGGGCAGACGCGACGCAATGCGCACGAATCCACGCGGCAGTTCATTGCGCGCAATACGCTCGCGGGTGAACTGCAGCGCCTGCAGCTTGAACTCATTCACCACCCCACCACCGAACGTCGAGCGCAACGACGCGAAGGTCCCGGTGCTGTTCACCTCGGCCCCGCCGCGGCTCTCGGCGAAATGCAGCGTTTGGTCAGGGCCGATTTCCTCAGGATCCGTAAACAGTGTGGTGTTATTGCGCAGCGTCAGGCGATGGTTGGCCGCCAACTGCCAATCCACACGACCCACGAAGGCCTGACTCAGTGGCTTACGACTGAACACGCCGGTCTGCTGCTGGGTGGTATCGAGCCCGTACTTCTTGGCCAGAATCGACGTGAGACGATTCAGCGAATCGCGGGCGATGCCGAGCTCGATCTCGTCGGCACTGTTGCGCACGTTCATGATCTCGAGCGGCAGCGAC
>CAMBRJ010000208.1 GCA_945870175.1 Gemmatimonas phototrophica | reverse complement strand
GCTTTCTGGGCTCGGCGTTTCTCTGGACGTGGGTGCAAGTCGCCTTCTATGGCGGATGGCTCGTTGGTCCGCCCTCGCTCATGGTACCGGTGCCCGCGCAAGCTCCCAGCTGGGCATTCGCGGTGCAGTCGGTGTGGTCGATGCTGTGGTATCAATTGGCCATGGTCGCGGTGCTGATCGTCACCGGTCTCCTCACGGCTCGTCGGGCCAACCGCGCCGGGTGGTGGTCACTCGTGCTCTTCTGGGTGACCCATCAGGCGGCCAGCATCAACATCTTTCTGGGCGTCGAGAATCCCGGCCGCGGATTCTTTCCCGAGCCGCTCACGTATCTCGAGTCGTATTTCGGCCCGCAGCGCAACAGTTGGCTGCTGCCCATCAGCGTCGCGCTGCTGATCGTGTTCACGCTGCGCACGATCATTCATGCCCTTCGCGATGCCTCGCCCGTTCGTCGGCAGGGCATGATGCTGCTGTCGGTGCTCGGGGTGCTCGGCGTCCTCGAACTGTCGGTGCTCGGGATGCCCGTCACGCTTCCGTTCTGGCAAGCGTTTCTCGATGTCCGCGGCTACTAGGCCGCGGACCTCACTCGTAGCGCAACGATTCGATCGGGTCGAGACGGGCCGCACGACGCGCCGGCACCATGCCGAAGACGATACCGATCCCCACCGAGACGGCGACCGCGATCACGGTCAGCGACACGGGCACGGGCGCCGAGATGTCGAGCGCGAACGAGGCCACACGACCGAGTGCGAGGCCAACGATGATCCCGATGACTCCGCCGATGCCGGTCAGCGTGCAGGCCTCGATCAGAAACTGCAGCAGGATGTCTTGTCGGGTGGCGCCGAGCGCCTTTCGCACGCCGATCTCCCGCGTGCGATTGGTGACGGATACCGTCATGATGGCCATCACCCCGATGCCGCCGACCAGGAGGGCCACGCCGGAGAGCACGACCATCACGAGGAAGAAGATGTTCGTGATGTCGTTGAAGGCGTCGAGAATCTGATCCTGCGTGACGAGATCGAAGCTATTGGTGCTGCCGGGACGGAGGCCGCGCATCTCGCGCAGGGCCATCACCGCCGCCCCCTGCGCGTCGGCCACACTGACTCCGGCCCTCGGCTTCACCGGAATCCACAGCGCATTCGTCTTATCGATGCTGTAGCTGCGCTCCATGAACTTGTACGGCACGACGGCGCCAACGGCCTGTCCGGGCGGCGCGAAGATATTGCCCGGCTCCTGCCACAGGCCGATCACCACCAGCGGACGCCCGCCCACCTGCACCGGACGGCCCAGCATACGCTCGCGGCCAAACAGGCTGCGCGCCGTTTCATCCTGCAGGACCACCACGGGCGCGCCCGAACTGAGTTCGTTGCGCGTGAACCAGCGTCCTTCCACCAGCTCGCCGCCCTGAATGCGAGTAAACCCGTCATCCGCGCCGAAGATGGCCATCGACTGTGAGCGCACGCCATTCGATTCGATGCGCGCCAGCGTCTGTGCCCAGAGCGATGCATACGCGATCTCCGGGAGCCGACGCAGGCGATCCGCCTCGGCCTCCAAGAGATCCGGACGAATCCGCACCTCCTTCGGGAGGTTGTCCGGATTGAGCGGCGTCTGCGAGAACTTCTTCATCACATAGAACGTGGTGGGTCCCGCCACTTCGATCGTGGTCACGATCTGCGAGCGGATGCCTTCCACGATGGCGGCCATCGCCATGACCGTCGCCACGCCGATCACGACGCCGAGAATCGTGAGAGACGAGCGCAGCTTGTTGACGCGAATCGCATCGAACGCGATGAGCAGGTTCTCGCCGAACGCGCCGACTCTGAGGCCCATGCGTCAGGTCTCGGCGCGCATGGCGGTGATCGGATCGAGCTTGGCCGCGCGCGATGCCGGATACACGCCGAACAGCACACCAACGCCCGCGCCCAATGACAGCGCGAGTCCGACACTCCACATCGACACGCGGGCGGGCAGGGGAGAGAACGCCGCAATGGCGGCCGCCAACCCCCATCCTGCGGCGACACCAAGCAGACCACCACAGATCGCCAGCGCGACCGCCTCGGCGAGGAACTGACGTCGGACGTCTGCCGACGTTGCGCCGACCGCTTTGCGCAGTCCGATCTCGTGCGTGCGCTCGGTCACGCCCATCAGCATGATGTTCATGATCACGATGCCACCGACGAGCACGCCAATCGCGACGACGGCCGGCACGACCGCGAACAGCACCTTGGTGAGCTGCTTCCAGAAATCGACCAGCGCATCGGCGGTACCGACATCGAAGTTATCGCGATCCGATGGTCGCAGTCGTCGCGCGAGGCGCATGGCTTCCTGCGCCTTGGCCATCGCGGGCCCGACCTCGGCGGCCTCGCGCATCTTGATCGAAATCGTCGTGTTCTGACGACGGCCATAAATCGCTTCGAACGCCGAGATCGGCATCAGGGCAAAGCCGTCGAACGATTGGCCGAGCACGCGGCCTTTACGGGCCACGACGCCGACGATCGTGTAGCGCTGCCCCATCACGCGCACATCTTTGTCGAGGGCCGATGCGCCTTGAAAAAGCTTCTGCGCCACGTCAGCGCCCACCACGATCACGTTGCGCCGTTCGCGCACATCGATGTCGCTCAGGGGCCGCCCATCAGTGAACCGATAGTCCTGCACGACCTGGTAGCCTGCCGTCACGCCGAAGATCAGCACGCTGCCAAGGGTACGGTCGCGCCATACGACATCGGCTTGCGGCGTGGGCCAACCGGACTGCAGCGCGATCGCCAGGGCGTCGGGAAGCGCATCACGAACGGCCTCGGCGTCGCGTTCATCCACGCGCGGACGGCGCTGCAGCAAGCGGAACTGGTCGTCGGTGAACAGGCCAAGGCCGATCGGCAACCGCCGGACCTGAAACGTGTTCATGCCGATCATGGCATCGGCGATGTTCTCCTTCACGTACGCGTTCATCCCCTGGATGATCGCCACGACCGCCACGAGAAAGCCCACCGACACCACGATGCCCAGCAGGGTGAACGCCGTTCTCATGGGGTTCACACGAAGCTGCAAGAGCGACAGGCGGATGATGTCGGAGAAGCGCATGGTGGCGGGACTACTCGTGCCGGAGCGCCTCCACCGGGTCGAGACGCGACGCGCGCATGGAAGGCAGCATACCGAAGGCGACGCCGGTGACCGCGCTGGCGATCAATGCGGTCGCTACGATGCTGCCGGGGAGCGTGGCGGGAATCGACGTGTTCGTACGAATGATCCACGCGAGAAGCGCACCGAGTGCGAGCCCGACGAATGCGCCGATGCTGGTCATGGTCGACGCTTCTACCAGGAACTGCCAGCGAATCGTGCCCGACGTGGCGCCCAAGGCCTTGCGTACGCCGATTTCGCGCGTGCGCTCGGTGACGGAGATCATCATGATGGCCACCACGCCGACGCCACCGACCAGTAGGGCGACGGCCGACAGCGCCAGACCGACGGCGAAGATGGCGCCGAACAGTTGGTTGAAGGTGTCCATTAAGCGATCCTGCTCGACGAGATAGAACGTGGCGCGGTCGCCAGGACGGAGGCCGCGGCGCGCGCGCATGGATGCCAGCACCTCGTCCATGACCTCTCCCTGTGTCACCAAATTCGATGGACGCACCATCAGGCTCAGGCTGTTGCGCGAGGCATCGAGCGTGCGCACCGCCGCCTGAATGGGAATGATCGCCCGGGGGGTATCAGGGCCCTTCCCCTCCAACGATTTCAAGAAACCGGCTTTGGGCGCGTAGATGCCGATCACGGTGAACTGCCGGCCGCTGATCATGATCTGCTTGCCGATCGCTTCCGAATCACCGAAGAGCTGCGCCTTGAGCGTATCGTTGACGAGGACCACCGGCTGCCCGGCGTCGTACTCGGTGCGCGTAAAGTTGCGACCCGGGAAGATGTCTGAGGCATCGACCGACGGCCATTCCACGCTGTAGGCGTCGTAGCCCACGTTGTCCACACGGCTGTTGCGATACGCGAAGTTCCCCCGGCCGCCGAGCACCCCGATGACGTTCTCCACGCCCGGGATGCGCTTGATCATCTCCCACTCGGCGAACGAAATCGGGGGGTTGCTGCGGTCCGGGCACTTCTCGTCGGTTCCATCGCACGAACTGATGCCCGAGCTGCGGCGCTGCACGATGAAGGTGGTCGCGCCGATCTGCTCGAGGTCTTGCTGGAATGAAGCGCGGATCCCAGTCACGACGGCGCCCATGGCGACGACCACGAACACGCCGATGGCGACCCCGGCGATGGTGAGGGCGGCGCGGACCTTGTTCGAGCGGATCGACTCCAGTGCCATCCCGACACCTTCGAAGACCAGTAAGAATCGATTCATGCGACTACTCCTGGCGCAGCGCGGTGATGGGATCCAGCTGCGACGCGCGACTGGCCGGATACAGGCCGGCGGCAATCCCGACGCCTGCTCCGGTCACGAGCGCCGCGGCGATGGACCACGGCGCCACGGCGGCGGGAAGCGGCGTGAGTGCCGCGATGATCTCGGCTAGTCCGATCCCCAATCCAATACCGATCGCCGCGCCGAGCGTGCTGAGGGTAGCCGCCTCGACGAGGAACTGCGACATGATGTCGGCGCGCTTGGCGCCGAGCGCCTTCCGGACACCGATTTCGCGCGTGCGCTCGGCGACGGCCACCAGCATGATGTTCATGATTACCATCGCGCCGACCACAAGACTGATGGCCGGCAGGGCCGTGCCGAACAGCACGAGTCGGCCCTTCAACTGCTTGATGAATCCAAACGCCGCGTCCTGCGTGACGAGGCCGAAATCGTCGGGCTCTCCTGCCCGCAGACCGCGAAGCGAGCGAAGGGCGCCGCGCGCGGCTTCCATCCCATCGGGCAGATCAGCTTGCGTCGGGGCCTGCACAATGAGTGACGAGAGGTCGCGCAGCGGGCGAATGATGCGCCCCATTGGTGACGTGTACGGCGCGATGGCATTGCGGTCGAGGGAGAATCCGAACACCGATCCCTGCTTCTCGATGACACCGATCACCGTAAACGGCACGCCGGCGATCCGAAGCTGTCGTCCCTCCGGGTTGAGCCCCGGGAAAAAATGTTCGGCGACTTCCGTGCCGATCACGATGACACGCGCGCCGGCGCGCACTTCCTGATCTGTGAAGGCTCGGCCGACGGTCACCGGGAGATTCTTGATGTCGAAATAGTTCGCATCGGTCGCCACCGCCTGCACCTGACGTGGGCGGGCACCCGGAGCCGACGCGTACTTGAACGTCTCGCTCGAGATGCTGGACTTCATCGTGGCGGGAATCGCCGCACGCACGGCTTCGATGTCGGGCATTCTGATCAGCGGCCGTCGCTGCGCAGATCGGGCGTCGAAGCCGCGATTCCCACCGGGGCCGACATTGCTGAATCGTCGCAAGGTGAAGGTGTTGCTGCCAATCAGGCGCGCGGCAAAATCTTCTTCGACGTAGCGCCCCATCCCTTCCACGATGGAGACCACGGCGATGAGGAACATGACGCCAATGGTCACCCCCAGCAGGGTGAAGGCGCTCTTGAGTTTCTGAACTCGAATCTGGGTCAGTGCCAGACCGATCGCGTCGCGTGTTTTCACCCAATAATTATAATCGGGCCCAGCGCTCTGTGCCCTCGGCGGCCGATCGATGGGTGGCTACTCGTAGCGCAGGGCTTCGACGGGATCGAGACGCGCCGCCCGACTGGCGGGCAGCATGCCGAACAGGATGCCGGTCACCGCACTGGCACCAAGCGCCACCACCACCGCCGTCGGCGGGATGCTCGCCTGAATCGGCGTAAAGCTTCGGATGCCGAGTGCCGCGAGCCATCCCACGAAGAGGCCGATCGCCCCGCCA
>CAMBRJ010000207.1 GCA_945870175.1 Gemmatimonas phototrophica | reverse complement strand
CCGGTGAAGGACTGCACACCGAGCGTCACAGTGCGTCGATCACGCGCGGCACCCCCGGTGTCTTGCACGGGTCCCTTAGTTATCTGTTGCAGGATGCCAACGGACAGGTGCACCCCGCGCACAGTATCTCAGCGGGCCTCGATTACCCTGGCGTCGGCCCCGAGCACGCGTGGTTGCATGACAGCGGTCGGGCCGAATACGTGTCGATCGACGATACGGAAGCGTTGCGCGGTGTCGCCTTGCTGAGCCGCCTCGAAGGCATCATCCCGGCGCTCGAGACGGCACACGCGGTGGCCTGGATCGAACGGGAAGCCGGGCGTTGGTCGCCGGAGGAGCCGGTGTTGCTGTGCGTCAGCGGCCGCGGTGACAAGGATATCGGCACGATCAATCAGTACACGCTTCCCGAGGTATGACAACGACTGGGCACGACGTGGCCGCCGCACCGCAGGCGGTGGCGGCGATCGAGGAGGCGCTACGCGCCTTCGCGAAGGCGCTTCGTGCCATTCAGTTGTACCTGCCGAATAATCCGACGCGTGCGGCCGCGATCGAGCAGGCGCGCGCGGCGTTCGGCAAGGTCTGGCGCGTCGCGAATCCCCTCGAGATTCAGATCAAGGAGTCGTCGTTCATGTGGGACGAGCGCACCGTCTACCTCGATGCGGAGCGCGGCACCGATGGGCTGCCGTGGCTCCTCTATCGCGACGGATTGCGATCGCTCCACGTGCACAGCGGTTTCGAGACGACGGATCTAGAGGTGTTGCTCGCCATTTTTCACAAGGCGCGTACCGCCTCGCCTGATGACGATGATCTCGTCACGCTCCTCTGGGTCGCCGATCTGGCCACGATCAACTATCGACACGTCGAGCACGATGCCGTCGGTGACATGCCCGTCGTGAGTGGGCCGGACCGTCCGGGCGTGGCAGTGTTCGCGCCCGGTGTGGCGCCGTTGGCGGTGCCGTTGGCGGAAACCCCCGCTCCCGGTGAAGGGCCTCCTCCCGGTGTGGTTCGGGTGGAGGACTTCGACACCACGCTGTATTTCCTCGACACGCGTGAGGCGGCGTATTTGCAGGACGAGCTCAAGCGCGAATACGCCGAGGATCACCGGAAGTTGGCGGTGGCGAGTCTGTTCGACGTGATCGAAGGGCAGTCGGCGGCGGCTCCACAGCTTGAAGCGCTGGGCATCGTCGATCAGCTCTTGATCGAGTTCCTCACACTCGGGGAGTACGAGCTGGTCGCCGTCGCGTTGCGCGAAGCCTCGATCGTGTCGCGACGACTCGCTGCCGACGAGCGCGTCTTGACGGGCCTGCGTGACCTGCCAGCCCGGCTGAGTGAGCCGGCCGTGATGTCGCAGCTACTACAGGCGCTCGATGACAGCGCGCGCACGCCGGTGGCCTCGCTGCTCGAAGGGCTATTTGTCGAGCTTCGACCGTCCGCACTCGAACCGCTCGTCGCTTGGCTCGGTGTCGCGACGGCCTCGCCGGTGCGCGCCTCAATCGAGCGCGCCTCGGCCCGATTGGCCGGCGCGCACACGACGGAGCTCGCGCAGCTGTTAGAGCACGAGAACGAGTCTGTCGTGCGTGGCGCCCTTCGGCTGGCGGCGCAGCTGGCGACACCTGCCGCGGTACCGGGTCTCGCCCGATTGCTGCGCGGTCGCGACGCGAAGCTGCGCGTGGAGGCGCTGAACGTGCTGGGCGAGATTGCGTCGCCGGCCGCGTTGCAGGCGGTCGAGCGGGGCATCGACGATAGCGATCGCGACGTGCGCGTGGCGGCGTTTCGTGTGATCGCAAAACGGGCACACACGGCCGCACTTCCCCGGTTACTCGAGGCTGTGCGACGCAAGGAGCTGCGCGCTGCGGACCTGAGCGAGAAGATGGCGCTGTTCGAGGCGTTCGGCAGCATGTGCGGTGACGCCGGTGTCGCCGAGCTCGACACGCTGCTCAACGGACGCGGACTGCTGGGGACACGCCAACCGGCGGAGCTGCGCGCATGCGCCGCCCGCGCCCTCGGTATGGTCGCGTCATCAGCCGCCTTTGACACGCTGCAGCGCGCCGCTGATACGAAGGATGTCGTCGTGCGCAGCGCGGTCGCGCGCGCCATGCGGGGCAACACGTGAGTACCCCGCTCGCCATCACCGGCAGCGATCAGTCGGGTGAGCCACAGGCACAGCGTACGGCACGCGCGTTCGTGGCTGCGCTGCACGGTGCCGTGCGCGCGGTGCGCCTGTATCCGATCGAGAACAGTGCCGTGCTGAGGGGGATCGCCGAGCTCGGGAATGCCGCAGAGCGTGTCGCGCTGGCCGATGGTCAGTGTCGCTTGCGACGGATCGGCGATTACCTGTTCGTCAACGAGACGCGACTCCGCCTCACGCTCGACAATTATGCGGCCGTCGCGCACGTGCTCGGGCTGCTCCGCGAAGCGGGACTCGGCGGGGTGGACGTCGTAGCGCCCACGATCGCGCGCGCGTGGGTCGTGCTGATCGCGTTCCTGCAGTCGCCGCCGCTCGACTCCCCCGAAGAGGAGCGCCTCGAGCAGCTCTCGGAGCGCGTCGCGCTGGCTGGCATCACGTGTTTCGAGTTTTACCCGCCCGTCGACGCCTCCGATCTGGAGGAAACGGAACTGGACGCGAAGGAACGCGCCCGGCAGACGTATGTGCGGTCGCTCGACGTGACTCGCGAGGTCATGACATCGGCGCGACTTGGGCGCAACGCTGGCCTGAAGCGGGTCAAGCGTGCGGTGCAGGGGATCGTTGACGCGATCTTGACTGATGCCGCCTCGTTGATCGGGTTGACCACGCTTCGTGAATTCGACGAGTACACGTTCGTGCACAGTGTGAACGTCAGTATCCTCTCGGTGGCGCTCGGACGTCGGCTCGGACTGACCAAGCCCCAAATGCTGGACCTCGGTTTGGCGGCCTTGTTGCACGATATCGGAAAATCGCGCATTCCGCTCGACTTGCTGAATAAGCGCGGTTCGCTTGACGACGGCGAACGGGCGATTCTGCAGACCCACACCTGGCAGGGCGTGCTCACGCTGTTCGCCATGCCGACCGGTTCGGCGCGACCATGGCGGGCCATGACGACGGCCTACGAACATCACATGCGCATCGACTTCACGGGCTACCCCAAGGCGTATCGGTCTCGGCGCTTAAGCTTGTACAGTAACATCATCGCGGTGGCGGACGGATTCGATGCGGCGACGACGACACGGGTGTATCAGGACGTGCCCTGGTCGCCGGCGGACGTACTGCGAGGCATGCGTGACAACAAGCGCCTCGGCCTGGACCCGGTGGTCGTCAAGGCGTTCATCAACCTGACCGGCATTTATCCGGTCGGCACGCTGGTGGTGCTCGACTCGTTCGCCCTCGCGATGGTTGTCGCGGTCAATCCCGATCCAACCGCCATGTCGCGTCCGCTCGTTCGTATGATCACGGATGACCAAGGGAATCGCCTGCAGGATCTGCACGTGTACGACCTGACCGCATGCGACCCCTCTGGCCAATTCGAGTACACTGTCATCCGGACCGAGGACCCTCAACGCTATGGCATCAACATCAGTGATTACTTCGCCTAACGTTTCTGACCCGTCGACGTCTCGGCTGTCGGCGAGATTCGCCGCACTCGCCGCGGAGCGCCGTCGGGCGCTCGTCTGCTATGTGACGGCTGGGCACCCCGATCCCGAGCAGAGCGTGACGCTGCTTCGTGGCATCGCCGCCGCCGGGGCCGACGTGATCGAGATCGGCGTGCCGTTCTCCGATCCGATGGCGGATGGTCCCGTCATTCAGCAGAGCTCGCAGATTGCGCTCAACCACGGTGTGAGCCTCGAGCGCTCGCTGCACATCGTTCGCGACGCCGCGCTCGACGTTCCGGTCGTGCTCTTCAGTTACCTCAACCCGATCATCGCCGGTGGGCCCGACGTGCTAGCCCGCGCGCGCGCTGCCGGTGTCGATGGAGTGCTGGTGACGGATCTGCCGGTTGGGGCTGATCCGGCGCGCGAGGAGTGGTTCGGCGCCAGCGGTCTCGATTTTGTGCGCCTCGTCGCGCCGACGACGCCGGCCCCACGGATGGCGGAAATTGCCCGTCACGGCGGCGGATTCGTCTATCTCATCAGCCGACTCGGTGTCACCGGCGAACGGGCGTCGCTGCCTGACGATCTCCCCGTCACGGTAGCGCGGCTTCGTGCGTCGACGTCGTTGCCGATCTGCATCGGCTTCGGCATCTCGACACCAGCGCAGGCGAAGGCGGCGGCGCTGTTGGGCGATGGCGTCGTCGTCGGCAGCGCGCTGGTGCGCGCCGCCGGGCGTTCCGTGCAGGAGGCCATCGCACTGACGGCCGCGCTGCGTGCCGCGATCGACGATATCTGACGAACGCCGTGACTCCTGATCCTCTCAGCACCCTGCCGCTCATCGTGCTGCCGTCATGGGCAATCGTGACGCACAAACGGCGCGCCCATATTGCGCGTGTCGTGGCGCTGTTGCGCACGTGGGCGCAGGCGCTCGCGCTCTCGCCGGCCGAGGGGCAGGCGTGGGTAGATGCCGGTGCGTGGCACGATGCCCTGCGTGACGCCGACGAACCGAGGTTACGCGCTGACACCGGCGATTACGATCGACCGTTCGGGATGCTGCACGGCCCCGCGGCGGCGATCCGCCTAGCCGCTCAGGGCGAATCGCGTCACAACGTACTCGACGCCGTTCGATGGCATACCGTTGGCCAGTCCGACTGGTCGCGAGTAGGCCGCGCGTTGTATATGGCGGATTTTCTCGAGCCGGGACGCTCGTTCATGCAGTCCGATCGCGCATTTCTTGCCGACTGCGTGCCCGTCGCCTTCGATCAGGTCTTTCGTCAAGTCGTTCGCATGCGCTTGGAATGGGCCATTCGCGAGGGGAAGGGACTCGCGCCCGAGACGGTCGCGCTCTGGGATCACGTACGATGAGCACGACACCGGGGTGGCCGTCGCTGCCGGCGCAGAAGGTGCCACGGCGCAAGCGGCGCGGATGGCTGATCGTGGCGTTGCTGACGGTGGTCCTTCTCGGCGCAAGCGCGGCCTGGTGGGGGACTCGCAACCCGCCAGCCGTCGAGTCCGCGTCCGGGACGATGGCGGCCGTCGATGACTCGTTGGCCCGTGCGCCGAGCGGCAGCCGTGTGCGTGTTCGCGTGCTCAATGCGTCGGGGACGCGCGGCTTCGCGCGTCGCGCCACTAGTGAACTACGCGATCGTGGATTCGATGTGGTCGAGTACGATACCGAACGCGGAACGCCACGTAGTCGCACGTTGATCGTCTCGCACACGGGCCATCGGGATTGGGCCGAACGGTTACGGCGCGCCGTCGGGACAGGCACGATCGAGGCGCGTTCCGATACGCTACGCTACGTCGACCTCACCATCTTCGTGGGTCGCGACTGGAAGCCGTCGGCCGAGGCGCTCCGTCCGTAGCTGACCGCACGCGGCGGCAATATCGAGCCCGCGGCTGCGGCGCACCGCAGTCTCCACGCCGCGCGCCCGCAGCGCGCGGGTAAACGAGGCGATCGCCGAGGCTGACGACGGGACAAAGCCCATCGTGCCGCCGGGGTGCAGCGGAATCAAGTTCACGAAGGCGCGGCACTCGCGAGCCAGCTGCGCGAGCATCGTGGCGTGCGACGGCTGATCGTTGACGCCGCCCAGCATCACGTATTCGAATGTCACGCGGCGATCGAACTGCGCGGCCGCCGCTATGACGTCGGCCAACGGATACTTCGTGTTGACCGGCATCAGCGATTCGCGGAGCTCATCGCTGGGCGCATGGATCGAGATCGCCAGGCGAAACTGTTCGGGACGTTCGGAGAGCGCCACAATCCCTGGCAGCACGCCGACGGTCGAGATCG
>CAMBRJ010000206.1 GCA_945870175.1 Gemmatimonas phototrophica | reverse complement strand
TGCCAAGGACGTGTTCGCGGTGCAGGACGACATCGCGCAGGCGATCGTGCGGGCGTTGCAGGTCACGCTGGCGGGCGGTGCCGCGCCGGCGCCCACGGCGGCCCGCGGCACCACCGATCTCGAGGCGTACGATCTGTACCAACGCGGCGTGTATCTCTTCGAGCGGCGCGGTCTGAGCCTCCTGCGGGCCCGCGACTACTTCCAGCAGGCGATCGCTCGCGATCCGCAGTTCGCGCGAGCTTACGCTGCGCTCGGACGCACCTGGGTAACGCTGGCACTGTACGCCATGGTGCCGGCAGTCGAGGCGGTCCCATCGGCCATGGCGGCGAGCGAACGCGCAGTGGCGCTGGATTCGCTGTCCGCCGACGCCTGGGCGGCGTTGGGATACGCCCGGACCGTCGGGTACCAATGGCGCGCGGCGGACGAGGCTACGCTGCGGGCCGTGCGCTTGGACGCCCAGAACGCGGACGCGCAGGCAACCCGGTCACGGTTCCTGGTGGTAGTCGGCCGGTTTGACGAGGCCGCCGAGGCTGCGTTGGTGACCGTGGCCCTCGATCCCGGGGGTGTGGGAAACATGATCACGGGTGCGCAGCTGCTCGCCCTCGCTGGTCGGTATCCCGAGGCGATCCAGTTGGCCAATCGAGTCTGGGAGATGGATTCGACGCTGTCGGCTTCGTCCACAACCTTGATCGTGCTCTGGGAAGGCGGGCAAGTCGCTGAGGCGCGTCGGCGTGCCGAGGTACTGCTTCGTCTGTCGCCATACCCTGGCGCCATCAGCCGCGCGATCTACGTCATCGCCAAGACCGGCGACCCCGGGCGCGCCACGACGCTGCTCAGCCAACAGCGCGCCCGCTTTGCCGGCCGCGACGAGGGAGGATCCGTCTGGTCTATCGCGTGGCTTGGATTGGGCGACACGGCGCAGGCGTTGACGGCGCTCGAGGAAAGTGCGCGGCGGGGCGAACTCGGCGTGAACAATCTCTTGGGAAGTCAGTATTTCGATCCCGTTCGTGCCAGCCCGCGCTTCGCGGCCATCGTGCGCATGCTCGGCCTGGACGTGGCGCTGTTTACGTCGCCCAACGGCGGGCGGCCGCGGTGAGTCTGCCGTCGGGTTCAGCGCTTGACAGTCACACTTTAGTTACATAATCTCCCTGCTGTGGGGCAAATTCCCGAACCGTGAGGTTGCCATGGCCATTCTCGTGAGTAAGACCCGCGCGCAAGGCGCTTCGGTGGTCACCACACTCCCGGCCGAGGTCGCGCGTAGGCTGGCGGTCACGGCGGGTCAGGAGCTCGAGTGGATTGAAGACGGCATGGGCGGGTTTCGCGTGGTGCCGCACACCCCGGAAACCGCCGAGGCGCTCGCCGTCCACGAGAAGATCATGGCGGAGTACGATGCTGTGTTCCGCGCCCTCGCCAAGTAGATCCGGCGCGCATGAGGGCGGAGCCCCGCTGGCTTACGGAGAGCACGCTCCTGGCGATTCACGCGCAGCAGATCGAGCGTTTTGGCGGGGCGCACGGCGTGCTCGATCAGAACGTCGTCTTGTCGGCGTTGGCCCGTCCCCAACAGCGTTGGAGCTACGATGAATCGGCCAACCTCGCCGACTTCGCGGCGGCATACCTCGTGGGCTTTGCGCGCTCGCAAGGATTCAACGATGGCAACAAGCGCACCGGGCTGGCCTGCGCGTTGGTGTTTCTCGCGCTCAACGGGGCGGCGTTGCACGTGAACGGCGCCGAGTTGTACGCCATCACCATGAAGGTGGCAACCAATCAGGCGGGCGATGTTGAGGTCGCCGCGTATCTGCGCGAGCGGCTGCCGTGAGCGATACGCTCCGTACTTGGCCGTTCAAGGGGTCTTCAAGGGGTCAGCGTCGTTGAAAAATCGATCAATGACTTTGACCCCTTGAACTAACCGACCCATTGAAACGCCGCTTGAACACCCACGTGATGTCCCGCCCTCGTCACCCGGAACCGATGATGTTGATTCACCACGTTGCGAACGCACGCCACGCGATCCTGCGGCGCACCATCGCCGGTGTGGCGCTCGGTGCCCTCTCCGCCTTCGCGTGTGCCTCAGCGGCAGCGCAGCCGACCCAAAGCGGCCTCACCCGCCTGCTCGAATCCGAGCTCGCGCGCATGCCCGCGCGCACCGGCGTGTACGTCAAGCATCTCACCACCGGTGAAGAGGCGGCCGTGAGGGCCGATGAGGCGTTCAGCAGTGCGAGCGTCATCAAACTCACGATTCTCGTCCGCGCGTTTCAGCTGGTGGACGAAGGCAAGATCAAACTCGCCGATCGCGTGGAAATCCGTCGGGCCGATCTGCGCGATGGATCGGGTGTGCTGCAGTATCACGACCTCGGCCAGACCCCCACGATTAAGGACTTGCTCACCGAGATGGTGATCACGAGCGATAACGTGGCCACCGATCTCATGCTCACGCGCGTCGGCGGTGTAGACAGTCTCAACACGTGGCTCAAGCGCTCGGGCTTCTCGCACTTGAGCATGGTGGCGCGCGGACATGTGTATCGTCGCAAGATTCTGGCGCTGGTAAATCCGGCGTTCGACACGCTGACGGCCGAGGAGACCACAGGATTGCAGTACGCGCAGCAGGGTGACGCCCTGTTTGCGCTGTATGCGTCGCTGTTTACCGGCGCGCGGGCCGCGTGGGTGAACATGGTTCTCGAACCGGCCAACAAGAAGATTCTCGCCGATGGTCGGAGCCGGCTGCCGGTGCAGGACCACGCCTATTGGTTGGGCGACATGAATCCACGCGAAACCGGGCGCCTGCTCGAGGCCATCGAGCGCGGCACCATGACCTCGGCCTCAAGTGCGGCGATGATGCGCACGATGCTGCGTCGTCAGCAAGCTGGCGCGCGCCGGATGCCGCATTTTCTCGATGTGCCGGTGGCGCACAAGACGGGTGATAGCCCTGTCATCGCCAATGATGTGGGGATGATCTATGCGCGATCGGGAACCATCATCGTTGCCTTTTTCGTAAATGCTGTAACCGGATCGCTGGGCGAGACGGAAGACATGATCGGACGGGCCGCGCAGCGCGTCGTGGACTATTTCGACGGTCCGGCTGCTCCCGTACGGCGTTCTCCGGCACGTTAGCGGCGCGGCGCTAGATTCGTTCGCGCACCGCCACGTTCTGTCAGTCTCTCTTCGGCGAGTTCTCATGCGTTGGTCTGTTCCGTTCGTGTGTATCGTGGTGTTCACCGTCGCCTGTTCCGCCGGCGACAAGGCGAACGGGGGCACACCCGGCACGTCGTTGCGCACACCGGCAGCGGCATCAGCTACGGCCGCGACGTCGACCAAGCCGCTTGGCCACGCATTGACCGGCACATTGGTCGAGCGGATCGCGGTCTCGCCCTATGTCTACCTCCGGCTCAAGACGGCAACGGGCGAGCTGTGGGTGGCGGTGCTCGAGGCGCCGCTCACTGTCGGCGCACCAGTGACCGTGTACAACGCGCTACTCATGGAGCAGTTCGAGTCGAAGACGCTCAAGCGCACCTTCGACCGGATCTACTTCGGGTCGCTCGACGCACCGGGTACGCAACCCACCGAGATGGCGGGCACGGGCGCTGCCACTGATGCCGAGCCCACCACCGCGGGCGCGCCCGTGCCCGCAGCCGCGCAGGTCGCACCGGTGGCGAAGGCGACCGGTGCCGACGCGCGGACGATCGCGGAGCTGTGGACGCAGAAAGATCGGCTGGCCAACACGGTGGTGTCGGTGCGCGGCACGGTGGTGAAATACAATGCCGCCGTGATGGGCAAGAACTGGATTCACCTGCAAGACGGCAGCGGTGACGCCGCGACGGGCACGCACGACATCACCGTGACGACGCTGGATGCCGTCACGGTCGGCGCCACGGTGACGATCACCGGCTCCGTGCGCCTGAATCGCGATGTCGGCGCGGGCTACACGTTCGCGGTGCTGGTCGAAGACGCCAAGGTGGTCGTGAAATAGGCGAAGTTGCGTCCCGCCGACTCCCCCCGGTGGGGCCGCGGCCGTATCCTTCGCGGATGAAGAATCTGACTGGGGGCCGATCCGCAGGCGACGACGTCCGCCACCAACGGCAATCGGCACATGGCGCCGCCGCGTTCGCGTTCCCGTTCGCGTTCGCGTTCGCGTTCGTCTTCGCGGCGCTTCCCTTCGCATCTGTGTTCGCGCAGCCGGCCACCGTCATCACCGGACCGCCCGCACCCGTGGCCCCGGCGGTGATTACCCGCGACTCCGCGCAGCAGGCCACGGTGCGCGCCATCAAGCTCACCGCACCACTCACGCTCGATGGCGTGCTCGACGAAGCTGTATACACGCGCGAGGCTGCATTCGGTGGCCTCATTCAGGTCGCGCCCGACGCCGGAGCACCGGCCACCGAGCGCAGCGACATCTGGATCACGTACGATGATCGCAACATCTACCTGTCCTGTCGCTGCTACGACGCGTCACCGCCCGCCGAATGGATCGTGAACGAACTGCGACGTGACACCGGTGGTCTGCGCAACAACGAACACATCGGCGTGCTCTTCGACACGTTCTACGATCGCCGCAGTGGGTTTGCGTTCTACACCAATCCACTCGGCGCGCGCGCCGACTACTCCATCGTGGACGAAGGCGCCTCGAACACCGACTGGAATCCGGTGTGGACGTCGAAGACCGGACGCTTTGATGGCGGATGGACCGTGGAGATGGCGATTCCCTTCAAGTCGCTGCGCTATCGCGCCGGGCCCGATCAGGTGTGGGGCATGCAGATTCGGCGTTCGGTGCGGCACAAGAATGAATGGGACTACCTCACGCCCGTGCCGCGCATCCTGGCCGGTCCGCAGGCACTCAATCGCGTGTCGGCTGGCGGTACGCTGGTGGGGCTCGATCTCCCCGAAACCGGCAAGAACATCGAGCTCAAGCCGTACGTGGTTGCCAGGACCACGACCGACCGCGTGCGCACGCCGGCCATCAACAACAGCGTGGGTAGTGAAATCGGCGGCGACATCAAGTACGCCGTCACGCCCAATCTCACGGCTGATCTCACGGTCAATACCGATTTCGCGCAGGTCGAGGCCGATGAACAGCAGGTCAACCTCACGCGATTCAGCCTGTTTTTCCCCGAGAAGCGCGAGTTCTTCTTGGAAGGTCGCGGCATCTTCGACTTCGCACGCGGCGGCAATGGCGCATTTGGCGGCAGCGGTGGCGCTGATACGCCGCAGCTGTTCTACACGCGGCGCATTGGCCTCGACAACGGCGGCGTTGTGCCGATCAACGTGGGCGGCCGACTTACCGGAAAGCTGGGCAAGTACGCCGTCGGCCTCATGAACATCGGCACGTCGGGTGACGCGGCGTTCAAGTCCGAGCCGACCAACTTCACGGTAGTGCGCGTGAAGCGCGACGTGCTGCAGCGCAGTTCGATCGGCGCCATGATTACGAACCGATCGGTCGCCGCGTCGCGCACTGGATCGAATGCGGTGTACGGTCTCGATGGCGCGTTCTTGCTGTCGCAGGCACTCACGGCCGGCGCGTACTGGGCACAGAGTCAAACGACCGGCGTCGCTGGCGACGACCAGAGTTATCAAGGTCGGTTGGATTACAGCGTGGATCGGGTCGGGGCGAAAGCCGAGTTCCTCGCGGTGGGGCGCAACTTCGATCCACAAGTTGGCTTTCGCCGTCGCTCCGACATCAACCGGTCGTTCGGTGAACTGCGGTTCAGTCCACGGCCGGCGAATCAAACGGTCGTGCGCAAGTTCACCGGGACGGCATCGGGCGAGTACGTCGAGAATGGTGCGGGCAAGGTAGAGACGCGAGTGTGGCGCGGCCATTTCGACACCGAGTTCGCCAATAGCGATGTGGTAGGATTCGATGTCACGCGCAATTACGAGTTCC
>CAMBRJ010000205.1 GCA_945870175.1 Gemmatimonas phototrophica | reverse complement strand
CCAAGCGCCAGCGCGCCGGTATCCCCCATGAACACCTGCGCTGGGTGCGCGTTGTACCACAGAAAGCCGATACAGGCGCCGACCACCGCCGCGCAGAACACCGTCAGCTCACCGGCGCCGCGCATATAGAAGATCTGCAGATACGCGCTCGTATCGACGCGGCCAGCCACGTATGCGAACAGGCCGAGCGTGAGCACCGCAATCGCCATGAGTCCCGCCGCGAGACCGTCGAGGCCATCGGTGAGATTCACCGCGTTGCTGAATCCCGTGAGAATGAAGGTGACCCACGGGATGTACATCCACGCCGCCCACGCGACCGCCGGTACGACCAGGATGTATTTGAAGAAGGGCAGCGTGGTGCTGGCGCCGGGCAGCGTGGACACCGGAAACAGCAGCAGGATCACACCCAGACCGAGACCGCAGGTGATCTGGCCGGCGAGCTTGTAGCGCTCCACGAGCCCTTCATTCTTCTTCCCTTCCCGCTTCTGCTTGAGCTTGAGGTAGTCATCGAGAAAACCGATCATGCCCATCCACGCCGTGACGGCCACCGCCAGCAGCACGTACCGATTACTCAGGCGAGCCCACAACAACACCGGCACGAACGTGGCCGCCAGGATGATCAGGCCGCCCATTGTCGGCGTCGTCCCCTTCCCGGCATGCGTGTCTGGCGTGCCTTCGCGCACCACCTGATGTACCGCCATGGCCCGGAGTCGCCGGATGATGACGGGGCCAAAGACAAACGTGAGCAGCAGCGCCGAGACGAAAGCGGCGGCTGACCGGAACGTGATGTAATTGAGCAGGTTGAACACGCGGACGTCGCGTGCCAACGGCTGGAGCAGATAGTAGAGCACTAGGCAGTCGCCCAAGACGTGAGCGTGGGAACAAGCCGCTCAAGACGCATCCCGCGGGAGGCCTTGAGCAGCACGATGGCATTACGTTCGAGTCGCGGAGCGAGCAGCGGCCACAGTGCGTCGAAATCCGGCGTCGCGACGACGCGCGGATCGGACGGGGCAACCTCGTGCAGGGCCGCCGCGAAGTCACCGACCCCGACAACCAGATCGGCTCCCGAGACGAGCGCCGCGCGCGCCACCTCCCGGTGCTGCAGCGCCGAGTGTGCACCGAGTTCACGCATGGTACCAAGAATCGCGACGCGCTGTTGTCCTGAACCGACCCGACCGAGCAGGTCGAGCGCGGCACGCATCGATGCCGGATTGGCGTTGTAGGCGTCATTGATCAGGACCAGTTCGCCGATCTGCTCCCACGCACCGCGCATGCTGGGGACCGGCATCTCCGCCATCCCCGCGGCGGCATCGGTCAACGGGACGCCGCACGCGCCGGCCGCGGCGATGGCCAGCATCGCGTTCGCGGCCTGATGCGCGCCACGCAGCGGCAAGGTGAAATGCACGCCGTCCACGTCGAGCCACGGGCGCCCTTCGGCATCGAGTCCCCACGCCGAGGGCGTGATCGACGCGTGCGCGAGGCCCGCCGACAACACGGCCGTCGCACGCGCCGTGGCGCTCTCGAGGACTTCGGGATGCGCCGACGGTACGATGGCGAGGGTCACGCGATGAAAGATCTCGCTTTCTTCGCGCAGCACACCGGCCAGATCGCCGAGCCCTTCCAGATGTTCTTCCCCGATGGAGGTGAGGACCGCGATGTCAGGCTCGGTGATGGCCCGCAACGCGGCGACTTCACCGGGCGTGTTGGTACCCACTTCGACGATCGCCACCTCCGCCTCGGAGGGAATCGACAGCAGGGTGAGCGGCACGCCGATGAGGTTGTTCAGATTGCCCTTGGTGGCATGCACCGCGAGCGTACGACCCAAGGCGGCCTTGAGCAGTTCCTTCGTGCTGGTCTTGCCGTTCGAGCCGGCCACCGCGATCACAGTGCGCCCCCAGGCACGCCGCCAGGCGGTGGCGAGCTGGCCGAGCGCGACCAGCGTATCTGGTACGACGTAGGTGGGCACCCCGAGTCCGGCCGCCTTGGAGGCATCGCTGACGACGAACGCGGCGGCACCGGCATCACGGGCGGTGGCGAGAAAATCGTGCGCGTCGAAATGCTCACCTTTGAGCGCGACGAAGACATCGCCCCGTGCAATGGCTCGCGTATCGGTGGACACGCCAGCTAACGGACGGGGGATCCGCGGTCCCGTTCCGAGCGCATCAGCGACGCGCTCAAAGGTCCAATACGGATGGGCGTGGTCGGGCGCGATGGCGGGAATCGCGCTGAATGCGGTGCCGGCGGTGGAGAAAGCGGTCACGCAGAATGGGGCGGACGGTTGGGAAGGACAGGCGCCATCGCGGCCATGAGGTCGTTCACGATCTCCCGTTCATCGAAGGGATGCGACGTGGTGCCACGAATCTGATAGGTCTCATGTCCCTTGCCAGCCAGCACCACGACATCGTGCGGGGTGGCGATCCGCAGGGCATGGGCAATGGCGTCGCGGCGATCGACGATCCGGACGTGATCCTGCCGCGCCATGCCCGATTCGATGTCATCGAGAATGCGATCGGGATCTTCGGTGCGCGGATTGTCGCTGGTGACGATGGCCACGTCGGCCAGCGCCTCGGCAATACGTCCCATTTCTGGCCGCTTGCCGCGATCGCGATCGCCGCCGCAGCCGAAGAGTACGATCAACCGGCTGGCCGACCCGTCGCTCTGCTGTGTGAAGGGCCGCACGGCGCGCAGCGCGCGATCGAGCGCATCGGGCGTATGCGCGTAGTCACGCAGCACGGTGGGCGCGGTGTGCAGGCGTTCGAGACGCCCCGGCACCTGCGGCGCGACGGACAGGCGCTGTGCGACGTCGGCGATGGGCATGCGCAGGGCCAGCGCTACGGCGGCGGCCCCGAGGGCATTGGCGATATTGAAGTCGCCGATGAGCGGCAGCACCACCGGCTGCGCCCCGTGGGGCGACACCAGCAGGAACTGGCTGCCGTCACTGGTGAACGTGACGTCGCGCGCCGAGATGTCGGCGCCGGATTCGGTGCCGAACGTCCACGACGTGGGCGCGTTGGTGACCCCGCGCCACGCCGGATCATCGGCATTGAACAGCGCCACGCCATCACGCGCCAACAGGCCGACGAGCCGCAACTTGGCGGCACGATACTGCTCCATCGTGCCGTGATAGTCGAGGTGATCGCGCGTGAGATTGGTGAACACCGCCGCCGCGAACGTGATCCCGTCGACCCGCCGCTGATCGAGCGAGTGCGAGGAGACTTCCATGGTGACCGTGCGTACGCCGCGGTCCACGAGTTCGCGCAGCAGCTTCTGCAGCTCGACGGGGCCGGGCGTGGTGAGTCCATTCCCGCCGGGCATCGCGACGCCGTCACTGCCCACGAGCACGCCGAGAGTGCCGATCGAGGCGGCCGGACGCTCGGGGGAATCGAGAAGATGCCGCAGCAGTCCAACCGTGGTGGTCTTGCCGTTGGTACCGGTCACCCCCACCAGCGTGAGTTCGCGCGCCGGCCAGCCATGAAAGGCGGCGGCCGCCACCGCGGCGGCACGGCGTCCGTCACGCACCACGATGGCCGGAAGGCCAGCGGCCACGGCCGCCGCCGCGTCTTCCACTAGCGCGAGCACCGCCCCACCGGCCTTGGCGGCGGGCAGCCAAGCGTGACCGTCCTGCGCGGCCCCCTTCACCGCCAGAAACGCCGATCCCGGTGTGACACGCCGACTGTCGTCGACGACGTCCGTGATGGCGGACGGCAGATCAGGGGCCGACGACACCAGCAGGCCGGCATCACGCAACGCGTCGAGCAGGACGCGCACGTCCACGACGCGAGCGGCGCTGGTCACTTGGCCGACTCCATGCGCGGCATCTCGAGTTGCACCGTGCTGCCCACGCGCAGCAGAGTGCCGGCGGCGGGACGAGTTCGCACGTCGGAACCGCGCGCGATACTCACCTGAAATCCGGCGGCGTACAGCGTGCGGGTCGCCTGCCGCACATCGAGGCCGAAGACCGATGGCACAGGCCGCAGGCCGCGCTCCGCACGCGCGTTCGTCGCGGCGGCCTTCGGCGGCGAGAACGGCAACGCGACGACGACGCGGGCCGCCGTGGGTGTCGGCTCTGCCGTCGGCGGCGCCGGTGCCAACAGCGAATCGCGGCGCAACGAATCGCGCGTCGCGATCGCCAGCGCCTGTTCCGACTTGGGCTTGGCGACCGGCATCGGCATCGCCTTCGCGACCTCGGCCAGCGCGTTGCGATCGAGCGCCGCATTCCGAGTGGCGAGTGCGGCCTGCAGAATGCCGTTCACCAGGCTTCCCGACACGATACCGCCGTAGTACGTCCCCTTCGGATCGATGATACGTGCCACGAGCACGTACTGCGGAGCCTGGGCCGGGAACATGCCGGCAAAGGTCGCATTGTACTTGCCGTCGAGATACCGGCCGTTCTCGCTGCGCCGCGCCGTGCCGGACTTGCCCGCCACATCGTAGGTGGCCAGTTCGGCGGCGGTCCCGGTGCCGCTGTCGACCACCGACGCCAACATCCCGCGCATCTCTCTCGCCGTCTTGGCGGTGAGCACGCGCCGCACGACGCGCCGCTCATGCCGATAGATCGTGGCGCCCTGCGCGTCGCGCACCTCCTTCACCAAGGCCGGCTGCAACAGCTCGCCGCCATTGGCGATGGCGGCGTAGGCCAGCGCGATCTGCAGCGGCGTGGCCAGCACTTCATACCCAATCGCCACCGCGGTCTGCGTACTGCCACTCCAGCGCGCCGGCAGCGGCAGCGACCCCTTCGACTCGGCGGGATACGGCACGCCGGTGAGCGAGCCGAAGCCGAAGTCGCGCATGGCTTCGAACTCTTCGCGCGGTGTCAGGCGCAGCGCCAGCTTGGCGGTGCCAATGTTGCTGGAAAAGCGAATCACATCGCGCACCGGCATCTGCGCGGCCTTGTGTTCGTCGGTGAGCGGCCGCTTTCGGCCGGGCAGCATGGCGCTGCCGTTCTCGGTGTTGATGATCTCGTTCGGCGTCGCCTTGCCCAAGTCGAACAGGCGCGACACCAGAAACGGCTTCATGACGGACCCGGGCTCGTAGGCGAGCGCCATCGGCGTACTGGTACTCGCCGACTTACCATCACGCACGCCGGCCAGCGCCAGCACCGAGCCGTCGCGCGGATCGAGGATCACCACATCGCCACCCGTACCACCGGTGCGGACCAGCGCCATCTTTAATTCGTTTTCGGCGATCTCCTGCAACGCCTGATTCACCGTGAGCGCCACCGTGTGACCGGGCAGCGCATCCACGCTGGACAGCTCCGGCGACTCGACATATCCGGCCTTCGGATCCTTCACCAGCGCTCGGCTTCCGGCGTGCCCGCGCAACAGCGGATCGAGTTCCAGCTCGATGCCGCCGACCGGCAAATCATCGGCGTCGACCGCGCCCAGCACCCCGCGCAAGTTGTCGCTGGCGGAATTGATCCGACGGCGGACTCGCTCCACGTGCACACCGGGCAAGCCGGAAGCCGAGCGCTCGTGAAGGATCCGAAGGCCGGGTACGTGGAGTCGCCGGAGCTCTCCAGCGTGGATGCGCTGCCCGGGCACACGGTCACGCTCACGGTGAATCAGGCGTTGCAGGAGATTGCCGAGAACGAGTTGAAGCTGGCGCTGGTCCGCACCGGTGGCACGGGCGGTGACGTGGTGATTCTCGATCCGCGCGACGGCTCGGTGCTGGCGCTGGCCGGCGTGCGTGATGGGAAGTCCGCGAGCACGAGTACACCGATGGCGCTGGCCTACGAGCCGGGGTCCGTTATGAAGCCGTTTCTGGTGTCGCGTCTGTTCGACATGGGCAAGGCGACGCCCAACGAGATCATCGATACCGAGAACGGCAGCGCCATGGTGCGCGGCCGTCGGCGACCGCTCACCGACGAACACAAGGCCC
>CAMBRJ010000204.1 GCA_945870175.1 Gemmatimonas phototrophica | reverse complement strand
ATGGAGATCGCCGACGTCTTTGCCGTGAACAAGGCGGACCGTCCCGGCGCTGACCGCCTGCGCAATGACATCGAACTCATGCTCGGGCTGCGCGCCGGCGCCGCGATGCAGAACGTTCCTGCTCACCATGGCGTAGATCTTCGGAACGTGCCGGACCGTGATGCCCTTCGGGACGCCATGAATCCGGCGCGCGCCGCCCGTGCCGCGGCCCGCGAGGAGCAGGCCGCGCAGTGGACGCCGCCGGTGCTGCGGGTGATCGCCGCCCATAATGAGGGTGTCGACGAGGTGCTCGACGCCCTCGATCGCCACGTGCGCTATCTTGAGAGCAGCGGTGAGCTTCGCTCGCGGCGACGGGCTCGCCTGCGTGAGCGGGTGATGGAAGTGGTGGAGCAGCAGCTCCGTCGACGCTTGTGGCAGGATCAGGACACCCTCGCGTGGATAGACGAACGACTCGATGCGCTCGAGGCCGGCACGCAGGTTCCGTTCGCGGTGGCCGATGCCCTCCGGGCCCGCAGTGTAGCACTTCTCACCGGCGCCGAATACGCGCCGCTTCAGGATGGATGAGCGTATGACGACCATTCAGGATCTCGAGGATGTAGTCCGCCAGCAGCAGGAAGAGCTCGACGGATTGCGCCGTGAAGTTGGACAGTGGCGAGAGCAGTATGAGTCGGGTCGCAAGCGCGACATCGCCTTCACCAATTCGGCGAACGACGTGCCGCCGCTGTACACTGCGCTCGATCTTGAGGACACGGCCGGCTCGGCGTTCGAGCTGCCGGGACAGTGGCCGTTCACCCGCGGGATTCATCCCACCGGGTATCGCGGCAAGCTCTGGACGATGCGGCAGTTCGCCGGGTTTGGAACCGCCCGCGAGACGAACCAACGCTACAAGTTCCTCTTGTCGCAGGGGCAGACCGGACTCTCGGTCGCCTTCGATTTCCCCACGCTGATGGGATACGATGCCGACCATTCGCGCTCCGAAGGCGAAGTGGGCAAGTGTGGCGTGTCGATCTCATCGATGGCCGACATGGAGACGCTGTTCGAGGGCATTCCCCTCGATAAAGTGTCCACGTCGATGACGATCAACGGGCCGGCGATCATTCTGCTGTGCTTCTACATTGCCGCCGCCGAAAAGCAGGGCGTCAGTGCCGACAAGCTCCAAGGAACGGTGCAGAACGACATCCTGAAGGAGTACATGGCGCAGCATGCCTGGTGCTTCCCGATCGAGCCGGCGCTCCGACTGATTGTGGATGGCTTCGAGTGGTGCGCGAAGCACACGCCGAACTGGAATACGATCTCGATCTCCGGCTACCACATCCGTGAGGCGGGCGCCACCGCGGCGCAGGAACTCGCCTTCACCCTCGCCGATGGTTTCACGTATGTGGAGCGCGGCGTCGCACGTGGACTCGACGTGGATGAATTCGCCCCGCGCCTGTCGTTCTTCTGGGACATCCACAACGACTTCTTCGAAGAGATCGCGAAGCTGCGCGCCGCGCGCCGCATTTGGGCGCGCCACCTCAAGGAGCGGTTCGGTGCGAAGAATCCGCGCTCGTGGATGATGCGCTTCCATTCGCAGACGGCCGGCGTCACACTTACCGCGCAACAGCCGACCAACAACGTCGTGCGCGTGGCCTATCAGGCGCTGGCCGCCGTGCTTGGCGGTACGCAGTCACTGCACACCAACTCTATGGACGAGACGCTCTCGTTGCCGACTGAAGAGGCAGTGCAGGTCGCGTTGCGTACGCAGCAGATTCTCGCCTACGAAACGGGCGTGCCGAACGTGATGGATCCGCTCGGCGGATCCTACTACCTCGAGGCACTGACCGACCAGATGGAGCAGGAAGCCGAAGCGCTGTTCGCGCAGATCGATGAATTCGGCGGGGTCGTGAAGGGGCTCGAGGAAGGCTGGTTCCAGAAGAAGATCTCCGAAAGCGCGTCGCGTCAGCAGTGGGAGATCGAGCAGCGCCGCAAGCTCGTGGTTGGCGTCAATGAGTTCGTCACCGACGAACCCGAGCTCACGATTCCGATTCTGCGCATTGGCGCGTACGCCGAGACGGAACAGCGCGAGCGCTTGGCGGCGATGCGCGCCTCGCGGGACCACGCGCTCGTGGCGGAGCGGCTCGACGCCCTCCGGAACGCGGCGCGAGGCACCGAGAACGTGGTGCCCCACATCTTGAATTGCGCGCGCGCGTACTGCACGCTTTATGAGATCCGTGCTGCGCTGGAAGACGTCTTCGGAGCGTACCGCGAGCCGGTGTTCTTCTAGACCCGGCTACTCGGTCAGCAGGCGTTCCATGGCGGCAAGATCACGGAGAAACCCCGTCGCCTGCTGACCGCTCATGTGTGCGGGATCGAACTGTCTGGCACCGGAGTGCCTGAGGAGCATCGTCTGACGCGCTGCCGTGACCGCGTCGTTCCAATCCACGATCTTCATCGACCATTCGGCGAAGTCGCGCGTGCTAATCTCCTCGACACTCAGCAACTGACAGTTTGCGTGTCGAGGATCCTTCGCGATGCGATGGTAGAGCGCGTTCACGGCGAGCCGTTCCCCCTCGAGCGCTTGCAGGAACTGGCCACCGCCGTAGCATAAGATGCCCGTGATGGCGCTCTCCCGGTTGGTCTCGGCCGCGGTATCCATGATGGTCACGAAATCGCGGTAGCGCAGGTCCTCACGCGCATCGCTGGCATAGATCAGACGGATGGTATGCATGGCATTTCCGCTCACGTTCGAGACCGGTCTTCCTGTCGGCGACCCCGACTGCGGGATGGCTGGCGACTTGTGTGGGACCGTTTGGGTATCTAGCGTGTCGGGATGAAGACGACTACCCCTTGGTGGGCGACACACTTCGACGCGCAGTATCTCCACGAGTACGAGCCCCTGTTCGATCTCGTGCAGGATCGTCGCGAGGTCTCGCGTCTCCTCGACGTACTGGAGTTGCCCTCAGGCGCTCGCATCCTCGATTGTCCGTGCGGTCAGGGGCGCCATGCGCATCTGTTGGCCGAGGCGGGTTTCGACGTCGACGGGCTCGATTACTCGAAGCCCCTGCTCGAGGTCGCCAAGCACCGGGGCACCGGCAAGACCCTGCGCTACACGAAGGGCGACATGAGAAAGCTGCCGGCGAAGTGGACCGGGCGCTTCGATGCCGTGGTCAACCTCTTCACGTCCTTCGGATTCTTCGATGACCCGTACGACGACCGAAAGGTGCTGGCCCAGTTCGCACGGGTCCTCAAACCGGGGGGCGTGCTGATCTGGCACGGCGGCAGTCGCGATGGCGTCATGGCGCGCTTTCTGGCCCGTGACTGGTGGAGCACTGCGGACGGTACCGTGTTTGGTCAGGAACGCCGGTTCGACCCGCTGTCGGGCTTCCTGGAGATCACGTCTACGTGGCGCGGGCCGAAGGGTGAGGGGGAGCGGACGCACCGCATCCGTCTGTACTCGGCGTCGGAGTTGGCGGCCCGAATGCAAGAGGTCGGTTTAGTCGTCGAGCAGGCCTTCGACGCCTGGACGGAACGGCCGCTGACGCGCAAATCCAGCGAAATGCTGCTGGTGGCGCGTAAGGACGGTTGAGTAGCTTGAAGGGCTGCCGAGCGGAATCCTCGCGTCGGCGGCGCCCGACTCCGGGTCCTTTCCCGTTAGCCCTCCGATGACTCGACCCATTCGCGTGCTCGTGGCCAAGCCTGGCCTCGACGGCCATGATCGCGGCGCCAAGGTGGTGGCTGCCGCGCTCCGTGACGCCGGCATGGAAGTGATCTATACCGGTTTGCACCAAACCCCCGAGATGATCGCCTCGGCGGCCATTCAGGAAGACGTAGACGTCGTCGGCCTCTCGATTCTGAGCGGCGCCCACATGACCCTCTTCCCGCGGGTCCGCGATCTGCTCGTTGAAGCCGGCCGCGACGACATCCTGCTCACTGGCGGTGGAATCATTCCGAAGGAAGACATGGATTCCCTCCAGCAGCGCGGCGTGGCCCGCCTGTTCGGCCCGGGAACGAGCACGCAGGACCTCGTGGACTACATCCGCGACTGGTTTGCGTCGCGTCAGCAGCAGGACGCGTGAGCGGGCGGCTTCGCCGGCTCGCTGACGACGTTCGCGCGCTGGAAGCCCGCCTCCGACTCGGGGGCGGACCGGACAAGATCGAGAAGCAGCACAAACAAGGAAAGTTGACCGCACGTGAGCGCGTGGAGCGCCTCGCCGATCCAGGAACACCGTTCCTCGAGATCGGCCTGCTGGTCGCCTACGACCGCTACGAAGGGCAGGCTCCCGGCGCCGGCGTCATCACGGGCATTGCGATCGTCGACGGTCGCGAGGTGGTCGTGGTCGCCAATGACGCGACGGTGAAAGCCGGCTCGTGGTGGCCCGAGACAATCACCAAGATTCTGCGCGCGCAGGAAGTCGCCATGCGCTGCCGTATCCCGATCATCTACCTGGTCGACTCGGCGGGCGTGAACCTGCCGTATCAAGGTGGGGTGTTCCCCGGTCAGTTCGGCGCTGCGCGCATTTTCTATTACAACTCGATCATGCGACGGTACCTGCGGATCCCGCAGTTCGCCGCCGTCATGGGACAGTGCGTCGCGGGCGGGGCGTATCTCCCCGCGTTGAGCGACGTGATCCTGATGGTGAAGGGCACGTCATTCATGGGTTTGGGCGGTCCGAATCTCGTGAAGGGCGCGACGGGACAGACGGTCGACGGCGAGACGCTGGGCGGCGCGGTGACGCACACCGAGATCTCGGGCGTGGCGCACTATGCGCTTGACGACGACGCACAGTGCCTCGACAAGTTGCGCGAGCTGGTGGCCCGGTTGCCGAAGCCGCTACCCAGCGTTGCCGCAACGTACCGGCCGCCGGCCGTCCCGCCGTCCGCGTTGTACGACGTCTTGCCGGCGGATCATCGCATGTCATACGACATGCATGCAGTGCTGAAGGCGGTACTCGACGACGGTGCCATCGACGAATTCCAGCCGCACCTCGCCAAGGAGATGATTTGTGGTGACGCGCGCATCGAAGGTATTCCGGTGGGCATCGTGGCCAACCAGCGCGGGCTCATCAAGGGGCGCGATGGTGAGCGTCCGCGGTTCGGCGGCATCATCTACGCCGAGAGTGCCGAGAAAGTCGCGTACTTCATCGAGCGCTGCGATCGACAGGGAATTCCCATCGTGTTCGTGCAGGACGTCTCCGGATTCATGGTAGGGCCCGACGCCGAGCACGAAGGCATCATCCGCGCAGGGGCGCGCTTCGTCGAAGCCATGGCCTGCGCGCGCGTGCCGAAGATCGTGCTCACCGTCAACCATGCCAGTGGCGCCGGATACTATGCGATGGCCGGGCAGGGCTTCGATCCCGACTTCATCTTCAGTTGGCCGACCGGCCGCATGGCGGTGATGGAGGGCGAGGCGGCCGTGGGTGCGGTGCATGGCCCGGCGCTCGATGCGGCGAAGAAGGCGGGGGTCGATCCGTCACCCGAAGTGCTCGAGTCGGCCGCGCAGATGCGCGCGGACTACGAAACACAGCTCGATGCGCGCTACGCCGCCGCGCGTGGCTTTGTCGATGCAATCTGCTATCCCGAAGACACCCGCACGATGCTGGCGCTTGCGCTGCGTGCGGCTGCCCAGAACACTGGGCCGCATCTCGGTGCCTTCGTTCTGCCCCCCATGCCGACCTACGGCGCGCCGGTTCCCGGCACGGAGTACTGATGTCCGATTCATCGCGCGTCGTGCGCGTCGCCAGCGGTCAGGGCTTCTGGGGCGACTGGCTGGAAGCGCCGCGTCGCCAGGTGGAAGGCGGTCAGGTCGATTACCTGATGCTCGACTACCTCGCTGAAGTCACGATGTAGATTCTGCAAAAGCAGAAAGAGCGTGTTCCCCGCATGGGCTACGCGCGCGACTTCATCGGCGCC
>CAMBRJ010000203.1 GCA_945870175.1 Gemmatimonas phototrophica | reverse complement strand
CGCGCACCGAGCACGCCGGTACCGGCCACTTCCAGCGCACCGCGCAGTGAACCCGAGCGCAGTTCCTGCTCGCGTTCGATCGCGGCGGCCAGCGAGGTGAGTGACAGCACATCGGCGTTACGCTGGCGCAGCGCCCACACGAGCCCAGCGGCCGCGGCGAAGGCGCCAACCCACATGGCGATCGGTACGGCGCGCGGCAACGTCATCCATCGTCCATCGGCCATCAGCCACGCGCTGACGACCAAGGCGAGCGCGATGACGCCGATCACGGCCAGCACCACGGCGGCCATGGAGCGGGCCCGCAACGTGGCCTGTTCGCGGGCGAGTCTCGCGTCGAGTGTTTCCGACGGCCGCGCGGTGGTCCGGAGTGCCGGAGCGGTCATGGCGTCACCCGGCTCGTCACCGCGTAGGTAAACAGATTCACGCCCATGCGGATGGCCTGCTCGTGGAGCATCGGCGGATCGGGATAGGTGCCCACGTCTTCCCATCCGTTGCCGAGGTCGGCGGAATAGGTGTAGTACACGGCGAGTCGGTTGCCGATGAAAATGCCCATGCCCTTCGCCGGCTTGCCGTCGTGCTCATGCACTTTCGGCGGACCATTCTCGAAGTCGTACACGAGATGGTAGATCGGATGGCTGTGCGGCACATCGACCAGAGGCCGGTCGGGAAACACGCGCTTGATCTCGCGACGGAAGCTGTCGTCGAGACCGTAGTTGTCGTCCACATGCAGGAAGCCGCCGCGCGTGAGATACTCGCGCAGTCGCTTCACTTCGATCTCGCTGAGCTTCATCTCGCCGTGTCCCGTGATGTGCAGGAACGGAAAGTCGAAGAGCGCCGAATCGGTGAAGGTGACCTTCGCTTCCGCGCGCTCGATCGGCAGCGCGGTCCGCTCAGCGATCTCGCGAATGAGATTCGGCAGGCTGGACGGATTGGCATACCAATCGCCACCGCCTTCGTACTGCACGCGAGCGATCGCCAGACGACCGGGGCCACGCAGCACCGTTCGTGGCGTGAACGCCAGAGAGGCACCGGCGACAGCGGCGAGCAGCGCAAAGCGAAGGGAACGACGGGCCGGAAGCCGCATCAGGTATCGTGGGCGAGTCGGTAGGCGAGATTGCGGCTGGCACCATGCTCGTCCATGAGTCGCTGGACGATGTCACGAGGGCGGAGTCCTTCCTCGCGGAGCGCCACGGCCACCGCCTGAAGTCCGTCTTCACTCGGGGCGACGACCGAGGCGCCACCCAGAACGATCACGATTTCCCCGCGCGGTGGCGTGCCCTCGTAATACGCGGCGACCTCCTCGAGCGTTCCGCGCTTGACCTCTTCAAAATGCTTGGTCAGCTCGCGGGCCACGGCCACCGGCCGGGTCGTCCCCGCGATGGCCGCCAGATCGCGCAACGTGTCGACCAGTCGGTTGGGCGACTCGTACAGCACGACCGCATGCGGCAGACGAGCGGCGAGGGCCAATTGCTCCTCGCGCTCCTTGCCCTTCCGTGCCGGGAAGCCGAGCATCGTGAAGGGGTGCGGTACCATGCCCGAGGCCACGAGGGCGGCCAGCACGGCCGAGGCCCCCGGAATCGGCACCACCCGAAGACCGGCCGTGGCTGCGGCCTCCACCAATCGGGCACCGGGATCAGAGACCAGCGGCGTGCCGGCGTCGCTGATCAGGGCGAGGGCGTCGCCCGCTTTCAGCCGAGCCACGAGCCGGGGAATGACGCTGGCTTCGTTGTGCTCATGCACGGCGATGGTCGGCGTGCCAATGCCGTAGCGACTGAGCAGGGTGCGCGCGTGTCGCGTGTCCTCGCAGCAGATCACCGCCGCTTCTTTGAGCACGGCGAGGGCGCGCAGGGAGATGTCTCCCAGATTCCCGATCGGCGTGCTCACGATGTGCAACGCCCCGGGGATGGCCGCAGTCGGCCAGAGCGTCGCCGCCCGGTCGGCGCGATCGGAGGCATTGCCCTCCGACTCGGCCAAACCGGGCGCGTCGCCCACGTCGGTCAGGCGTGCTCCTTGAACTTCGCTTCGAGCTGCGGACGCGGAACGGCGCCAACGACCTGATCGATCAGCTTGCCGTCCTTGAAGAACAGGATCGTCGGGATCGAGCGCACATTGAACCGCGCCGAGGTCTTCGGGTTATTGTCCACGTCGAGCTTGGCGACCTTCACCTTGCCGGCGTACTCGGTGGCGAGGGCTTCGACCATTGGCGCAATCATGCGACACGGCGCGCACCACGTGGCCCAGAAATCCACCACGGCGAGCCCTGCGTACTGCTCGATCTCGTCCGCGAAGGTGCCGTCGTTCACTTCAACTGCGTTCGCCATCATGTGCTCCGTTGGCGCGGCTCCCGGCCTTGACCGGTTGCTCTCGCGCCCCGCTGCAGGATTAGAATTCGGAATGCGTTCACGCCCGCACCAACACCGCCGACCATGACCGATTCCGTACGCCGCGGCACGCGCATCGCCCATATCGGGATCGCCGTGCGTGCCCTCGACGAGCTGCTTCCTTTGTACCGTGATGTCCTCGGCATGCCCGAGGTACCCCTCGACGATGCCGACGGCGCCGCCATCGTGGGACTGGCGGCCGGCGAATCGCTGGTGGAGCTCCTCGAAGCAAAGTCCGACGACTCCCCGATCGGCAAGTACGTCGCCAAGCGGGGCCCCGGTATTCACCACGTCTGTTTTGCGGTGGACGACCTCGACGGCACCTTGCAGCGCTGCCGTGATGCCGGCCTCCGGCTTATCGATGAAACACCACGCCTGGGGGCGGAAGGGAAGCGCATCGCGTTTCTCCATCCAAGCGCCACCGGCGGGGTACTGGTCGAACTGTCGGAATATTAGTCGGAGTGTCCAGCGTCACCAGTCCAGTTCGCTCCGGCTTAGCGGCAGAAGTCCTTCAACGGGAGGAGGTTGATATCCTCCACGAACCAGCGGCCCCCGGGACCACTGACCGTCAGAATCGAGGTCTTGGCGCTACGCTGCGCCTGAAAAAGCTCGAGCTGAAACTCCTGACGTCCACCCGTCTGCAACCGTGGTCGGTCCTCGAGGAACGCCCACTTCTCATGGGTCAGCGTGCACTGCATGATGATGAGGCGCTTCTCGAGATCCTCGCGCTTCATCTGATCGCGCGCCGCGCCCTTGGTGGTGCCCCAGATGGCGCTCATGGTCTGGAGATCCTGCGCTTTCACGGCTTTCAGGAATCCTTCCACGGCGGCCTTGCCGGTCACCGCCCCGATCGCGTCCGGTGCATCAGCCCGCACCGACGGCGCCGCCGCACCCGGAATCGAGGTCTCGGTGCTCTGGATCGTACGGGTACAGGCACTCACCCCAGTCGCCGTGGCGAGCAGCAGAGAGTACATGAGCACACGGTTCCGCATCATCTTACGCTGCACGCAGGACTCCTCCCCCCGGTGTTGACCATCTTGACGGATCGGCATCGCGAGGGCCTGTCGATCACAGGCACCGAACGGTGAGCCGTCCGTTCGTCGGGGTGAAAGGTACCCCACACGTTCTTCTACCGGATACCCCAGTGACGTCGCTTCGCTACCAGCGCCTGTATGTGAACATTGATCACGTCGCCACGGTCCGGCAGGCGCGTCGGAGCGCCGAGCCGGATCCGGTCGCCGCCGCCGTGCTCTGCGAACAGGCCGGCGCCGATGGGATCACCGCCCACCTCCGGGAAGACCGGCGGCACATTCAGGATGTCGACATCCATCGGCTCGCCGCGACGGTCACAACGGCGCTCAATTTGGAGTGCGCCGCGACCGAGGAGATGCTGGCGCTGGCCGAAACACTCCGCCCCGTGGCGGTGACGCTGGTCCCCGAGCGCCGGGAAGAAGTCACCACCGAGGGTGGTCTCGACGTGTTCCGGGCGGCCCCACAGCTCCGGGAATCCATCGCGCGTCTGAAACGCGCGGGGGTGCGCACCAGTCTGTTCATCGACCCGGAGGCCGCGGCGGTTCGTGCGGCCCACGAGTTAGGGGCCGATGCGGTGGAACTGCATACGGGCCAGTACGCGCATGCCCCGGCCGATCCGCGCACGTTGCGCGCGTTGGCCGACGCCGCCTCGCTCGCCGCCGCGCTGGGCCTGGCCGTCCACGCGGGGCATGGGCTGTCGGTGCAGAACGTCGGACCGGTGGCCGCCATTCCGGAAATCGAGGAATTGAACATCGGGCACGCCATCGTCGGGCGCGCCATCTTTGTGGGACTCGCCGAGGCCGTGCGCGAAATTCGTCAGGCGATGGACGATGCGCGCGAGGCCGACCGCTTCTAGGGCACGACCAGCAGTACGCGATTCACCCTCTTCGTCCGAGCTGCTCAGTATGAGTGCACCGCACGCCCTCATCGAATTCTTCCAGAAGGAAGCGATGGAGTATCTCGGCCGCCTCGACCAGATGATGGCCGACGCGGAAGAGCAGACGCCCGACGCCGCCCTGTTTCTCACGAATGCGCGTGCGCTGCGCGGCAGCGCCGCCATGACGCGCCTCGAAGGACTGCCCGACCTGGCGACCACCATCGAGCGAATCGCCACCGGGTTGCGCGACAACGAACTGCGCTGGGATCAGCGGCTGCACTTCGCCGTGCGTGGCGCGCTGGTAGAGTTGCGCTCCCTCGTGGAGCGGGCCGGCGTCTGGACCGACGTCGAGCAGCGGCGCAGTCGCACGCAGTCGGTAGCGCTGGCGGCCGTCGCGGCGGGTTATCTCGCCACCGATACACCGGCCGCCTCACCGGCCACCCAAGTGATTCCAATTTCGCGCTTCTTCCCCGACGACGGCATGCCGGCGATTCTGCAGCGCAGCGCGCAGCCGCCCATCACCCTGGCGCAGCGCTTCCGCACCGATATCGCGGCGGCCGCCGATGGCGTCGCCCGCGAGTCGGCGGCCTTGGCCACCAGTGCGGCCGGCCCTTCACAGCTCGCCCTCGCCGACGGCGTGCGGCGTTCACTGCTGGGATTGGCCGATGTGGCCGAGAGCTATGGCGCGGCCAGCATCGCCAACATGGCGACCCGCATGGCCCGGGCCCCGTTGGCCACGCCCCACGAACGTCAGGGCGTGCAAAGCGTGGCGCGCTTGCTGATGGATCGCGAGATCACCGACCAGCAATTGGCGCAGCAGGTGAAACAGGCGAGCCTCACGTGGTCCGGCGCCCCCGCGCCCGAACAGGCCGTCGCACCCGCCGTGATCCCGATCGAGTCCCTGCTCTACCGCGGGCACTCGGCCATCACGCGGGCGCGGAAAGTGCGCGACGAACTCAAGACACACTGGCAGCGCGGCACGCTCGCCGAACCGGCGGCCCACTCGCTGTTCGAAGAGCTCTCCGACTTGCTGGATCTCGCGGTGACCACGTGAGCGCGGTCGCGGGGCGCGCGCAGTGAAGCTGGATTGGAAAAGCGGACTCGGGATCGCGTTCAGTGCGGTCCTGCTCTGGTGGACGTTGCGGGGCGTGAACCTCAGCGAAGTCTGGACGGTGTTGCGCACCTCGAACGTGCTGCTGTTCGTGCTGAGTCCAATCGTCGGCACCTGCATTTTCCCGCTGCGCGCGCGGCGCTGGCGCACGATTCTCGAGCCGGTGTCTGGACGCATTGCGTTCGGGCCCCTGTGGCGCAGCACGGCGATCGGGATGATGATGAACAACGTCTTCCCGCTTCGCGCCGGGGAGTTCGCTCGCGCGTTTTCGATCACCCGCGAAGTGCCTCGCGTGCCCATCACGACGGCGCTCGGTTCGTTGGCGGTCGATCGGATCTTCGATGCCATTGTGATCTTCGCGATGATGTTCGCGGCGATGCTCGATCCGCGCTTTCCCTCGGGCGTGAAGCTGGCCGGTCGCACCGTGCCCGAGCTGGCACAGTTCGGCGTGGGCGCGATGCTCGCGCTGCTCGTCGTGTGCTACTTGATGGTGATGCA
>CAMBRJ010000202.1 GCA_945870175.1 Gemmatimonas phototrophica | reverse complement strand
CCGTCGAGCTCACCCGCGAAGCGCGGAGGGTCGGATGTCATCTGGCAGCGATGCCACCCCAAAGACGTCTCGGAGCGCACCATTGGCGGCGGCGCGCGTCTCGTTCACAAAGTGCGTGGCGCGGGCGAGTGGTTCAGCGGACGGTTCCGCGATCCCGGCGCCCGAGAGGAGCACACGCGCGAGGCGTGTGGCCGGCGACTCGACGTTGCCCCGTACGGCCAACGCGGCGGTATAAGCTCGCCAGCGCTCGCCCCACTCACGACCGAGGTCGACGGTCGCGCTGGCTTCCCGACTGAGTACTGGGGCCAGCTGGTGCGCGACATCGGACGCGGTACGGTCATCGAGTGCATCGCGCTCGGCGACGATGAGGCCGATCGCCCGTTTGGCGAATGTGAGCTCCCGAATGGCGACTGGTTCCCAAACGTCGAGGGATGCGAGCCACGCGACGTCCGCCCGCTCCGGCGTGCGCAGCAACTGACCGAGGTACGTCGAGGCCCGTCGGCTCCGTTCGCGCTGCGCGCGCCACTCCGCCCAGATCCCCATTGGCTCGGTCAGCCCTGCAGTATCGGCAGCGCGCCCGGGAGATCTGGCGCAGCCGCAAAGCGAGGGAGCCCGACCCGATCACGGACGGTCGCTTCGTCGGTCAGCAGATCGCTGAGCTTCACCCCTTCGAGCACCTCATCAATGCGCTGCTGCAGGAGCACCCAGACAGGGCGGATGCTGCAGTTCTCCGCCGCCGCACAGCGGTCGGCGTCGACTGGGTGGCTGACGCAGTGCAGATCGAAGGTGGTGAGTTCTGACGCCTGAATGACGTCACGGACGGAGATGTGCTCGGGCGAGCGGGCCAGCGCATAGCCACCCCGAGCGCCACGGGTACTATCGACGATGCCGGCGCGTCGCATGCGCAGGAGAATTTGCTCGACGTAATCGCCGGGCAGCCGCTCGCGCGCTGCCATGTCCCGTCCGGCCACTGGGCCGGTTCCCGCACGGCGCGCGAGATGCAAGGCACAAATGAGTCCGTATTCCGCCCACGTCGTAATGCGCATGAGTCGAGTCTATGGCTCCCAGGTCGCGTGGACAAGTTCTCGGGCGGAAAAGCCCCCGGCGGCACGGTCAGCCGCCAGCATCGGATCCACGTTTCCCGGAGGGGACCCCAATGTCCGTCATTCGACGGAGGTCGAGCACCGCGTCGAGTTCGGCCGGCGGGAGCAGACCATCTCTGGCGACCAGTTCGCGAATGAGGGTGCCTTCCCTGACCGAACGCTTCGAGATCTCGGCGGCGGCCGCATAGCCGATGCGTGGCATCAATGCCGTGGCGAGGGCCGCGGAGCGCTCGACCCAGTACTCACACATCGCGACGTTGGCGACGATCCCCACCACACAGCGCGACGCGAAGACGGCGATCGCATTCGTGAGAATCTGCATGGAGAACAGCACGTTGTGGGCGATAACGGGCATCATGACGTTGAGTTCGAGCTGCCCATGCTCGGCCGCAATCGCGACCGTGGTGTCGCAACCAATCACCTGAAAGCAGACTTGATTCACCATCTCCGGAATGGATGGATTGACCTTGCCCGGCATGATGGACGACCCGGGCTGCACCGCTGGCAGCACGATTTCATCGAGCCCGGTGCGAGGCCCCGATACCATAAGGCGCAGATCGCTCGCGATCTTGGACAGATCGAGGGCCAGCCCACGCAGCGATGCCGAAAAGGCGGCTGCATCCCCCATACTCTGCATGAGCTGAATCCGATCGCTGCCGATGCGCAGCGTGGCAATGCCAGTAATGGACCGCAGGTGGGTATTCATAAGCGCCGGATACTCTGGCTCGACGGTGACGCCGGTACCGACGGCAGAGCCGCCGATGCCGAGGTCGTTGAGATAGTCGGCCGCCTCGACGACGCGCTTCCGGCAGCGGGCGATTGTACCGGCGTAGGCGGTGAACTCCTGTCCCAGCCGAATCGGCATCGCGTCCTGCAGATGCGTGCGCCCAGCTTTTACGATGTCATCGAACGCCACTCCCTTTTGCGCCAGCGCGCCGTGCAACGCATCGATGGCCGCCAGCATCGCCGGCAGCTGCCGCAGCACAGCCAAACGGATATTCGTGGGAATGGTATCGTTGGTACTTTGCGCCAGGTTGACATGGTCGTTCGGATGCACCGGCGAGTACGTCCCGCGTGCCCTACCGAGCAACTCGTTGGCGCGATTGGCGAGGACCTCGTTCACGTTCATGTTGTGCGAGGTCCCCGCGCCGGCCTGATACGGGTCGACGACGAACTGCTCGCGGTGCCCACCATCGAGCACTTCGTCGGCGGCCGCGACGATAGCATCGGCAAGGCGCGCATCGAGACGCCCCGTGTCCCGATGTGTCATCGCCGCCGCCTTCTTGATCCATACCTGCGCGATGATGAATGGTTCGAGCGGACGTAGGCCACTGATCGGAAAGTTCTGGACGGCGCGCATCGTCTGCACGCCGTACAGTGCCTCAGCGGGCACCGACAACTCACCAAGCGGGTCCTTCTCGATGCGAGTGGCCACCGGGTTCACCGCTGCCAAGCGATCAGGGGAATCGAACGATCGTGTCGATGGTCGAGACGATGTGCAGCAAGCTGGAGGAGTCGGGTCTGACTTCCTGCGTACGCCAACGAATCAGCGTCACCGAGCGCAAGGCGCTGGGGGACGCGAGCAATGCTCCAAGCCCCGACGCGGGCACCTGAAACGCGCCATCGTCCTTCAGCGCGCAGTAAATCTGCTCGTTCTGCACGGTCGACGTGGCCGTCGCCCCGTAGCGAACCGAGAGGATGATCGCGGCCGTGGCGTCGTTGGTGGCGTTCCAGGTGACGTCGAGAGGCAGACCGGCGGCCGGCATGACGAGGGGTCCGGGTTTGATCGGCTCGGCGAGCTTGACGCTGATCGACGCCGCCGGGAATGCGCCGGCGGCTCCCGGCACGGTCAACGTGGCCGCGTCGCCTGGCGCGTAACTCAGTACGGCGCCGGTGGCAGGCTCGTAGCGCGAGAAGCCCGTCGAGAACGGCATCGCGACGCTGGCCCCGGCAAAACTGAGGGCAAGACTTTCGCCGACCTTGACGGAGCCGGTCGCACCGCCCGTGACACTATCGATCAGGGCATACGCGCACTGGTCTCCCTGTTGGAGCGCGCTGTTGGGCGCGGTGGCCGCGACTCCCTGAAAGAACACCGCGTTGATCGTCGCGGTGGCCCGTCCCGCCGGCGCGTTCTTCGCCGTGATCGTGACCGCCCCGTAGTTGCTGAGCGTCGTGTCGTTCTCCGTGATATTCGAGCAGGCCGTCAGTGCGGCGACACCGAGCAGTGCAGCGAGGAGCGGGCGGAATCTGTCAGCGGATGACGACGACATGCGAAAACCGGAAAGAGAGAGCGACGCTCAGGCGCCGAGTGGCCGGGCGGCACCGCGTAGAAATGGATTGGACGCCAGCTCGCGTCCTATCGTGGTAGAAACACCGTGACCGGGACATACCCGAGTCTCGCTGTCGAGCGTCGCCATTCTCATCAATGACCGGTGCATCGCCGTGGGGTCGCACAACGGGAGATCGGTGCGGCCGATCGACCCGGCGAAGAGGACATCACCGGAAAGACAGAGGCCGTGCCCGATAAAGGCGACGTGCCCCGGGGCGTGCCCCGGCAGATGCCAGACGTCGAACTGGTAGTCACCGAGTTGCACGCGATCGCCTTCGGCGAGCTCATGATCGGCCGGCGGCGGGTCGTGGATCACGACGCCCCACCGCGCGGCGGTACTGGCCGCATTCGCATAGAAGAATGCATCGGCGGGATGGAGCCAGATCGGCACCGGACGCGCGGCGATGACGCCGGCCACGCCGCCCACGTGGTCAAAGTGCGCGTGGGTGAGCCAGATGGCGTCGAGCGTACAGCCGGTGGCGTCCACGGCCGCCAGCAGCGCGTCCGCCTCATCACCGGGATCGACGAGGACGGCCTTGCCACTCACCGTATCGGCCAACAGCCAGCAGTTCTCTTGCAGCGGGCCAACGGTGAGTTGCTGAAGCGTGAGCGTGCTCACGGGAATGTCGAATCCGGCGTGAGAGGGACCGGCGCTTCCGCCGTTTCCAGCACGGGCGACTCGCCGATACCATGATGGGCGAGCCAGCGTTCGGCCTCGAGCGCCGCCATGCAACCCGTCCCCGCTGACGTAATGGCTTGGCGGTAATAGTCGTCGATGACATCACCGGCGGCGAAGACGCCGGGCACATTCGTCTCCGTGCGCCACGCCGTCACCTTGAGATAGCCGTGTTCCGTGGTGTCGAGCTGCCCCTGCAGGAACTTGGTATTCGGCGTATGACCGATGGCGACGAAGAGTCCGCCGACCTCGATCTCGCTCACCGTACCCGTTTCGGTATCGGTGAGTTGCAGTCCGGTGATGAACTCATCGCCGAGCACGTCGGTGACCTGGGAGTTCCAAATCACGCGCACCTTTGGATGCTCGAGGACGCGATTGGCCATGACCTTCGAGGCGCGAAAGCCGTCTCGACGATGAATCACGACGACTTCGCTGGCGAACTTGGTGAGGTACATCGCCTCTTCCATCGCCGTGTCGCCACCACCGACGACGGCCAGACGTTTGTGGCGATAGAATGGCATGGCACCGTCACAGACGGCACAGGCGGAGACGCCGCCTCCCGACACGGCCAGACGCAACTCGTTGTCGAGGCCGATCCACTTCGCCGCGGCGCCCGTCGCGATGACGACGGTGTGGGCCGTGATCGGCGCGGAATAATTCGGCACGATGCCGAATGGTTTCGATGTGAGGTGCACTTGCTTCACGAGTTCAGAGACGACGCGCGCGCCGTGGTGAACGGCCTGCGCCCGCATCCGGTCCATGAGATCGGGGCCGCTGATCGCTTCCGGGAACCCGGGGAAGTTCTCGATGTCGGTGGTCAGCATGAGCTGGCCACCGGGCAGCTCGGTCCCGATCGGTTCCCCTTCGAAGACGATCGGATTCAGGTTCGCGCGCGCCGCATAGATCGCGGCGGTCCAGGCCGCAGGACCGGAACCGATGATGACGATGTTTTCGGGACGGGAATCGGGCATGTCAGCGAAGAGAGAAAGAGAACTCAATCGATCGCCAGCACGCCCAGCGCGCCGTGACAGTGCGAGACTGTCCCGACGAGCACAGCACAGGGTCCGGAGGCGCCCCATGCGGCGAGTTGCCGATCAGCGTCCGCAATCGCGGCGGCGTCGATCATGCCGACCCCGTACGTGCGGTGAATACAGTGAAAGATAACGGGACCGAGCAGCGACGGGTTGTCCTCGACATATCGCTGCATCATCGGCGGCATGCTCCAGTCCCGGGCGCCGCGCGTGTGGGGGCAGCGAGCCGGCTCAATGCAATTCACCGGGCACATCCATGTCGCGAAACTCACGTAATGGCGGCCGTCGGGCGACGCCCGTTCCCAGGGCGTGTCCGGCGCCCGCTCAAGGGGGGCGACGCGAATCGTCCGCTCCGGCCAACGCGCCCGCGCGCGCCCGATCAGCCAGTCGAGGCAGACGTGGGGCATGAGCGGTGACGGCACCATTGCATCATCGGCGAGTGCCTCGGGCCCCTGCCCCAGCCACTGCGCCACATACGAATCCCAATCGCGGGCGACGACCGTGAGCGGCAACCCGTCGTAGGAGCCGGCGTGTTGCCGTTCGACCACCCGACACGCGGGGTCGCGATCAACGACCACGACTTCAGGAGCCTGCAGCGCCCCGCGCTGAACCGCCCTCGTGAGCTGCTGCGCGTACCAGCTGCCGTAACAGCCACCGCCCATGATCACGATGCGTGCGAACGCCAGGGGTGCAGCGCGTTCACCGCTCAGCATCACTGGCACTCACCGACGGAGATGACGGCCACCATCGACTGGAAGCACGATACCCGTGATGTACGGCGCATCGAC
>CAMBRJ010000201.1 GCA_945870175.1 Gemmatimonas phototrophica | reverse complement strand
CGGGGCGCGGCTCCGTCATCGGCGCGGGCGGCGTGTGGAGGGGGTTGATCGCATAGCGGTGGAATGTAGTGGACCCGGCTGATCGCGCACCCGAGCGCGGCGCGGGCGAAACGATCCGTCCCACCACACCGTAGGATCCTCACAGCCCTGACGAACGCCGCGAACGGTGATAGACTCCCTCTATCGTCGCGCCGCATGCTCTCTCTCCTCCCGTTACCCGCCAATCCGAATGCATGCTCTTCCCCTCCGCGCTGTGCTGGCCGTTGCTGCCGCCACCGCCTTTGCCGCCTGCGCCCCGCGAAAGCCGGTGACCGCCCCGTCGCCCGCGAGCGACCCCCGCAACACACTGAAAGCCGGCCTGTTCGACGCGGCCGAGTACACGTCCAATTTGAAGGTCGTGAGCAAGGCCGTGTCGCCCAAGGGGTTCCTGGGCGAGACCAACTCCGACCTGGCCTTCACGGGCAACTACGTCATTCAGGGCAATTACAACGGCCCGGTGGTGTGGGATATCAGCAATCCGTCGACGCCGAAGCTCGTGGTAGCCTACGAGTGCCCCGCCTCGCAGAACGACGTGAGCGTGTACAAGAATCTCATGTTCATGTCGGCCGAAGCGATGAACGGCCGTATTGATTGCAAGCCGGGCGGCGTGAAGGATGTGGTGAGCAAGGATCGCGTGCGCGGCGTGCGCATCTTCGATATCACGAACATCCGTGAGCCGAAGCTGGTGGCGAATGTGCAGACGTGTCGCGGTTCGCATACGCACACGGTACTCGAAGATCCGAAGGACAAGAACAACGTGTACATCTACGTGTCGGGGTCGTCGGGCATCCGTCCGGCTGGTGAGATGGCTGAGTGTGTGGCCGCGCCCAGTGGTGACGCGAACTCCTCGCGGTTGCGCATTGAAATCATCAAGGTGCCGCTGGCGAATCCGGCGGCGGCGGCCGTCGTGGGGCGCGCGAATATCTTCGCGGGTCTCGGCGCGGCCAAGGGCCATGGCGCATCGGCGGCCGACAAGGCCGACATGGATGCCGCCAAGGCCAAGGGGGCGTTCACGATCATGATTCCGGCCATGAACGAAGAGGTGATTCTGCCGGATCAGATGGTGAAGCCGGTGGTCGACAGCATCGTGAAGGCGCGCGGTGCGACGGCGGCGACCGCGGCGGATAGTGCAGCGGCGCGTCCGGTGGTGAACGCGCTCGTGACGCGCATGCTGGCGGCGCAGGGCATGGACAAGCCGCCGGCCGTCGCGACGACGGTAAGCGAAGGGTCGCAGTGCCATGACATCACGGTGTACCCGGCGCTTGGGCTGGCTGGCGGCGCCTGTGAAGGACACGGCATCCTGCTCGACATCAGCAATCCGATCGCCCCGGTGCGCCTCGATGCCGTAGCCGACTCGAACTTTGCCTACTGGCACTCGGCCACGTTCAACAACGATGGCACGAAGATGCTGTTCAGCGACGAATGGGGCGGTGGTGGTTCGCCCAAGTGCCGCGCGCTCGACAAGCCGGAATGGGGCGCCAACGCGATCTTCAACATCGTGAACAAGAAGCTGGTGTTCCAGAGCTACTACAAGATCCCCACGTACCAGACCAAGAACGAAAACTGCGTGGCGCACAACGGCTCGCTGATTCCGATTCCGGGGCGCGACGTGATGGTGCAGTCGTGGTACCAGGGTGGCATTTCGGTGTTCGACTGGACCGATGCGGCCAACCCGAAGGAGATCGCCAGCTTCGACCGTGGTCCGGTGGACAGCACGCGTATGGAGATGGGCGGTTCGTGGTCGGTGTACTGGTACAACGGCAACATCGTGAGCTCGGAGATTGCGCGCGGCATGGACGTGGCGCAGTTGGTGCCGAGCGAGTTCATCTCGCAGAACGAGATCGATGCGGCCAACACCGTGAAGTGGGACTATCTGAACGCGCAGGGACAGCCAAAGATTTCCTGGCCGCCCAGCTTCGCGCTGGCGAAGGCGTTTACCGATCAGCTCGAGCGGAAGGGCTGTGTGGCGTCGGCCAAGATCGGTGACATCCGCGCGCAGATCGCGACCGCCGAGAAGGCCAATGGCGGAGCGCGGAACGCGGCGTTGGCCAAGCTGGTGACGGATGTCGAGGGCAGCCGCAGCTGTGATCCGGCCAAGGTCGACCTGCTCAAGAAGGCGCTGCAGGATCTGCAGGCGCTGGCGATGTAAGGGCGCACGAGGCGGGAATACGATGGCCGTCACTTGCTCGACAAGTGGCGGCCATTGTCGCATAATTGACGGATGATCTCATTCCGTTTCGCCTCGCGCGTCGTTGCCGCGACCGTCATCGCTGCGGCGTGCTCCATCGCGGCCTGTGCTCCGAACGCCGATACCGTCGCCGACAGCACTCTGGCAGCGGCGGCGACCGACACGTTCCCGTCGGAAGAGGGCATGATCGATGTGCCCGGCGGCAAGGTGTGGTACCGCAAGATCGGCAACGGTCCCGGCGTGCCGTTGCTGGCGATGCATGGCGGCCCCGGTGGCACGTCATGCCGCTTCGAAGTGCTGGCCCCGCTCGCCAACGAGCGGCCCGTGATCTTCTACGATCAGCTGGGCTCGGGACGCTCCGAGCATCCCACCGACACGTCGCTCTGGAATTTTCCGCGTTTCGTGCAGGAGGTCGACGCGGTGCGCCGCGCGCTCAAGCTCGACGCGGTACATCTGCTGGGGCATTCGTGGGGTGGGGCACTGGCGGCGGAGTACATGATTGCCACGAAGCCGACGGGTGTGAAGTCAGTGATCTTCAGCAGCCCGCTCATTTCGACGCCGCGGTGGATCGCCGACGCCGACAGTTTGCGCGAGCAGTTGCCGGAGTCGATTCAGAAAGTGCTCGACGACAATGAGAAGGCCGGCACGCTCGATTCACCCGCCTACCAAGCGGCGACCGATTCGTTCTATGCGCGTCACGTGCGACGGTTGCCTACACCTACCATTGCGCGCTGCGAAGGGGTGGCCTCGAACGATACGATCTATCGGCAGATGTGGGGACCCACCGAGTTCCTGTCGAATGGCTCGCTCAGGTCGTGGACGCGTTCGGCCGACATGGACGAAATCACCGCACCGTCGCTGTTCATCGCCGGCGAATTCGACGAAGCGCGCCCGACGACGCTCGAGGAATTTCGCAAGACGATGCGCGACGCACGGCTGGTGGTGATTCCGGGCGGCGCGCATGCGGCGATGCGTGAGAAGCCGGCGGACTACATCGCCGCGGTGCGCGCGTTCTTGGCTGACGTGGAGAAGCGAGCGCCGTAGCGATGCGCCTTACGGCCGCTTGACTTCCTTGTAGTCCGCCGGCGGCGCAAACATCTCGGCGGGCACGGCGCCGCGCGTGATGCTCTTCACGTCGTCGGTCACGGTCATCAGCAGCGACTGCTTGGGCGGCGCCGACTTGCCCGACGGCTTTTCCGATTGTTTCGCGGCATTCTCCGCCGCGGCCTTCACCGCGCCCATCATGCCGCGGAATCCGCCGCCTTGCGGCTTCTCGTCCTTCTTCGCCGCATTCTCCTTGGCCTCGGCGGTGGCGCCGTCGCCGAGCGTTAGTGCGCGGTCGTATTCCATATCGACCGGCAGGAGGGACACATAGGTGGCGCTCTTCAACGCGATGCCGGGAACCTTCGCCAATTCCTTGGCGGCGGCCTCGAAGCCGTTCTTCATGCGCGGATCGTTGGCGAGGACACTCTGCAATCCCTGCACCTGTGCGCGGAATTCCTGACCCATCTTCTGCGCATAGGCGCGCTGGAATTCACGGAGCGCGGCGATTTGCGGGGCATCCTTCGAGATCCACTGGTCTAGCAGGAACACGAGGTTGCCGACGGACTGATCCTTCTTGCCGTCGGCCGTGACCTGCGCTTCGATGGTCACGGTAATGAACACGCGCTCCGCGTCGTAGCCGGACACTCTCTCCCGCTGACCAGGACGGTCGACTGCCACCTTGTACTTGAAGGAGAGCGAATCGTCGTCCGTCTTCGCATCCTTGCCTTTCTCCTTCGCCGACTGCGCGGCTTGCTGCATGGCCGCGGACATCTCGGCGAACGTCATCGACGTGTACGACTTCTGCTTATGATCGATCGTCGTGATCCGTCCGGCATCGGCATCGATGATCGATGCCGATGCCGCCGACTCGGTGCGCATCCGGTGTCCAGACACATACGTGGTGGAGGCAATGTCGTGCATGCTGCCGCCGCCAAGCTTTGCCGCGATGTTTGCCGCCACACCAAGGGCGCCTTGCAGCCGAACGTCGGCAACACTTTGCACGGTCACGCCTTGTCCGAGCGCCAGGCGTGGCAGGACGACGGCAACGAGCAACAGTGCAGAGCGAGAGACGGAGCGCATGGTGCACCTCGGAGTCGTGGGGCATGAGCGTCGAGACGGTGCGGAGACGCCCGCGGCGACGTGCGGTCTGTTGCACTGTGATTGCAAGCTATCCTTTATTTTGTGTGAGCGGTGGGGCGAGATGTTGTGCGCGAGCCGACCTCTGCCGTTCTAGAAACAGCGCCTTCACGTCGTCCTCTGCAGGCTCACACTCCTTGGAGCTTTCATGCGCATGATTCTTGGCCTTACGGCCGCGGTCGCTCTCGCTGGATCCGGTTTCGTGGCCGGCCGGGCCCGACCCGCCTCGGCCGCGACGGCGGCGGCACAGCCCACGGCGACCTCTGCGGCGATGACCGCTGCGTCGGCGGTCGTGGCCGCTGCGCACGCGAACCACGAGGTGTCGTCCGTGGACGTTGGCGTGCCGTCTTTATTGTCGGCGCAGCAGGCGGGTGGCATTCCGGCGTCGGCCGGCACGGCGGCCGCCCGCATGGCGGCGTCGCCGCGTCATGCGGAGTGGGTCGCGATCAAGGTGAACGCCACGGACAGTGTGATGGCGTGGGTGGTGTACCCTGAGCGCAAGGACAAGGCGCCGGTGGTGATTGCGCTGCACGAGAACACGGGCATCAACACGTGGACGCGGTCGGTGGCCGATCAGCTCGCGGCTGACGGGTTTATCGGCATTGCGCCTGATCTCACGACGATGTTTCGCACGGGTGATCTCAAGGCCGATCCGGCGCCCGATCAGGGGCGCGCGGCGATCGGCCAGGTGACGCCGGAAGTCGGTACGCGCATTCTGGATGCCGTGGCGAAGTACGGCATGTCCTTACCATCGGCGTTGCCGAAGTACGGCATTGTGGGCTTCTGCTGGGGCGGTGGCCGTTCGTTCCTGCACGCCACGACAGCGCCGGGGCTCGGTGCTTCGGTGGTGTACTACGGCTCGCCGCCAACGGCCGATCAGATGGGGGCGATCAAGGCGCCGGTGCTTGGCCTCTATGGCGGCAACGATGCGCGTATCAACGCGACGATTCCGGCCACCGACTCCGCGATGAAGTCCCTCGGCAAGTCGTACGAGTGGCACCTCTTCGACGGCGCGGGACACGGCTTCCTGCGTGGTCAGGACGGCAACGCGCCGAACACCGCCGCCGCCGCGGCCGCATGGCCGAAGACGATCGCGTTCTTCCGGGCGAAACTTGGGAAATAGCGCGCGCCTGCTGCATGATCACGCGCTGATTCTGCAGGAGATACTTCGCGACTACGCGTTGCCATGGCGCGGCGATCACGGGGTCGTGCATTGGGCGCGTGTGCTGGAGAACGGCTTACGGGTGGCCGAAGCGAACGGCGGCGACACCGAGGTGGTGCGGCTGTTCGCGCTGTTCCACGACTCGCGTCGAGTGAACGAGGATGTCGACCACGGGCACGGCATGCGCGGGGGCGATCTGGCGCGAGCGTGGCGCGGTTCGCTGGTGCATCTCGATGACGCCCGCTTCGCGCTGCTGTATGACGCGTGCGCGTTGCACACCGACGGTCATTCCACCGGCGATCCCACGCTGCGGGCGTGCTGGGATGCCGATCGGTTAGACCTCGGTCGAGTGGGCATCGTGCCGAAGCCGAACTTGTT
>CAMBRJ010000200.1 GCA_945870175.1 Gemmatimonas phototrophica | reverse complement strand
CTCAGTTCGGCAAGCGATCTCCGGCGGCGGCGCCACCGAGATCTCCGTCGCGCCTTCCTCGCAGAACAGCGAGGCTGGTCTCGGCCTGGTGCTTGACGCCTTGGGCGGTGTCCTGACCGCGCTCTCTCGCTACCCGATCGATCTTCCTGATCGACCGGGGGAAGAGAGCGCCGAGGAAATCGAACGCTGGCAGCGCCACGCCACCCTCGGCTATCCGATAGACGAAGGGCGCGAATCCGGTTCGCTCGGTGTGAATGATCGCGACTGGGGCGGCGTGGTTCGCGCGGTCACCGAGCAGCGACGTGACGAGCACACGTACGTCGAGTCGTCGATTTCAGAACTCCGTGGGGCCCTCTGGCACTGCGTCGAGACGGTGCACAACGCGGTGAAGATCGACCACACGGCCGACGCATCCACCGAAACGCAGATGGATCGCGCGAAGAACGCGCTGAAGCGCATGCAGACCGGGTCGATCAAGCAGGAAGTGTTGGGTGCGGTGCTGTCGATCGAGGGTGCGCTCCAGACGCGTCGTGATCAGCAGCAGGAGCAGTACGTGTCGCTGGCCACGAAGCTGGACCGCATGGGCAAGCAGCTCGAGGAGGCGCGGAAGGAGAGCACGACCGATCCGCTCACCGGCATCGGCAATCGCAAGCTGTTCGACATGATGGGACCGCGCGCCGTGCAGATGTATGCGCTGGGCCGTCAGCCGGTGGTGCTGCTGATGATCGACCTCGACAAGCTCAAGCTCGTGAACGACATGTACGGGCATCAGGCGGGCGATGCCGCCATCGCCAACTTGGCCGGCGCGCTCTCAAAAGTCTTCCTGCGTCAGAGCGACGTGCTCTGTCGGTACGGCGGCGACGAGTTCGCCGCGATTCTGCACAACACCGACTGGAAGATGGCGCAGACCCTGGCGCACCGGCTGCGGGAACACGTGGCGGCCATGCCGGCGCCGCATCCGGCGATGGAGTTCTCGATCGGCGCATCGGTGGGCGTGGCCCAGCTGGAAGCGCACGAAGAAGTGGATGAATGGATTGCACGTGCCGACAAGGCCTTGTACAAGGCCAAACAAAACGGTCTAGACCGTGTCTGTGTGGCGGAAAGCCTGCTGCTCAAGACGGCCTGATTGGGCTGATGGGGCCAAGGGATAATGCAACGCGGGCCCGGTCGATTGACCGGGCCCGCGTTTGGTTTGGTGGAGTGCGTCCAGACAGAAGGCGGTCGCGCCGGCAAGGCGATAGTGAGTCTTACAGTCCTGAGGCCCAACGGTGCTGCCCTGGCACAACACATGCTGCGTGAGCACGGCACAAGAGCGTGCTCGACAGTGTCAAATTCCATCTTTATGAACGTCCTAACACTATGTAGAATTTGCGCTTAATCGACGGGGTGGGTGGGGGCTGGAAAATGACCAGAAGGTATGGCTCTTGCTGTTGGACCTGTCATCGAGAACAGATCTGTCCACTCGGACGATCCGACTAAACACACGGACTGGTCACCATGAAACCAATTGTTGTAGCTGCTCTTCTAGCCGCATTTGTCACGACGGCGCCGGCCACCGCTCGCGCGGGAAACAATAACAACAACGACAACGCCAACTGTGCGTTCTCTGGATGGAACACGACGTTCGTCTGGGGAACCGGTATCTCCGCGCTGGATTGCTACGGTGCCGTTGGTGGGAACACGGACGGTGCCGCGGACCGCATTCGGCTACTCGGCGAGCTCGAAGTGGAATTCGATCTGAATGGTGCGAGCGCGGCTCTGAACGGGTGGTCTGAGCCATCACCGTACGCTACGTGGAACACGTCCAACGCTACGATGACGTTCTCGCAGTTTGTCTCGGGCACGTTTGCGATAGCGCTGAAGCAGTCGAATCAGTACAGTGTCTATTTGCTACAGGCGTCGTCGCCCGTCATGACGATCAACTACACTTCCGCCGGCGTGAAGACTGGTAGCACCAACGACCTTTCTCACGGCAACATGTACCTCGTGAAGGGCGTTACCTGCATTGGAGAGAGCGGCTGCAACACCGTCGTCCCCGAGCCCTCCACCTACGCCCTCATGGCGTCCGGCCTCCTCGGCATCTTCGGCTTCGCCCGTCGTCGCCGCAACAACGCCTGAGCAGCCCGCTAGCGACACACACCACCGCCTCGGCCAGTCGCCGAGGCGGTTTTGTTTTGCCCGCTACTCAGGCCCACAGCCCATGACCGCGCCGTTCATTCTTAGCGCCCCTAACTCTTAGCGCAGTTAACTCTTAGCGCAGTTAACTCTTAGCGCCGTCAGCAGTTCCTGCAGTCGCTGCCCTCAACGCATTCAAAATCACCGCCACGTCGATCACCTCTTGTATCAGCGCCCCCGCGATCGGCGTCAGCATCCCCGCCGCCGCAAACCCCATTCCTACCAAGCTCAGCCCCAGCCCTACAAAAATCGACTGCTTTGCGATCGCCATCGATCGCCGTCCAATCCGCACCGCTTCCGGCACCCGTCGCGGATCGTCGATCAGTAACACCACGTCCGCCGCTTCCGCCACCACGCCACCGCCGTGTCCCGCCAGCGCGATCCCCACGGTCGCGGTAGTCAGCGACGGCGCATCGTTCGTGCCGTCGCCGACCATCACCACGCGGCGACCGCGCGCTTCCAGCGCCGCCACGCGCGCGACCTTGGCATCCGCCGTGAGATCGCCTTCGTACTGCGTGATCCCCACCGCCTTCGCGATCTTCGCCACGTTCTCCGCCTTGTCGCCGGAAAACAGATACGCGTCGCTGATCCCCAACGCGGCCAACTCCGCGAACATCGGCGCCAGCTCCTCGCGCAGCTCGTCGGCAAATTCGATACGCGCCACCGACGGCACCTGCCCGTTGTCCACGCCGCCGTGGCTGCCATCGCTCGCCACATACGCGCGCAGCCCCGAGGCGCCAACCTCCAACGCCGTGAGACGCACCGCCAACGACGGCACCCGCTCGCGCACGAAGTCGGGCGATCCCACCGCCACGTAGCGGCCGTTCACCATGCCCGTCACACCGCGGCCGGCCGTTTCCACCAACTCGGTCGCCATGGCCATCGTCGCGCCCCGCGATTCGGCCTCGGCCACGATCACGCGGGCCAGCAAGTGCCCCGAACCCTGTTCCACGGCCGCCGCGATTCCCAGCATCGCCACGGCGGAGGCGCCGTCGTCCGTCACCACCTGGTGCACGCGCGGTTTGCCCACCGTGAGCGTGCCCGTCTTGTCGAACACCGCCGAGTTCACCGAGGCCAGGGCTTCGAGCGCGCCGCCGTTGCGCACAATGATGGAGCGCCGCGCCGCGCGGTTAATGCCACCGATGATCGCCACCGGGGCCGCCAGAATGAGCGGGCAGGGGGTGGCCACCACGAGCACGGCCAGCACGCGGTTCCAGTCGTGCGACACGAACCAAGCCATCACGCAGGCGCCGATGGTGAGCGGCGTGAACCACACCGCCCATTTGTCGGCGGTGCGTTGTAGCGGACTCTTCGAGGCCTGCGCGGTCCGCACCAAATCCACGATCCGCGCGTACTGACTGTCCTGCGACGTCCGCACCGCGCGCAACGTCAGCGCGCCCTCCTGATTCACACTCCCGGAGAGCAGTGACGTGCCGATGGCCGCGCGTACCGGAATCGGTTCGCCGGTGAGGCGTGAGGTGTCCACGTGCGACGCCCCCCCGACCACCGTGCCGTCGCAGGGCACCAGTTCGCCAGGCCGTACCAGCAGTTCATCGCCCGGCGTAATTTCGATGGCTTCGATGTCGTGCACGTGCCCATTGACCACTCGGTGCGCCGCGCGCGGCGCGTCGGCTTCAAGCGATGCCACTGCGCTTGAGGCACGAGCCACGGCGTACGCATCGAGCGCTTCGCCGCCGGTCTGCATGAGAACCACCACCAAGCCGGCTAGTGGTTGCCCGAGCAGGATCGAGCCGGCAATCGCCAGCATCGCCACCACGTCGGCCGCGAACTCACCGCGCAGCACCCCGGCAAACGTGCGCCACGCGACCGGAATTCCCGTGAGCAGGAGGCCAGCGAACCAGATCCGATTCCGCCACGGATCGGCGCTCATCAGGAGCGGCGCGACCGTACCCGCAACGAGGAAGGCGAGCGCGGCCGCCGGCAATCTGGGAATCGAGGTCCAGCGCATCAGCAGATCGGTGTGAGGTAGGCGAACGGCCAATCGTATTGGTATCACAATCGGAACGAAATCAGCTAGATGCTGGAAAGATACCGGCCCAGCAAGCTATTCTCATGCCATGGCTGACACGCATTCGCACGCAGCGCTCGCGGCAATCGTAGGTATCGCCGCTGACGCCATTATCGCACTTGACGATGATTTCCGCATCGTGCGCTTCAACAAGGGCGCCGAGCAAACGTTCGGTTGGACCGAGAGCGAGATGCTCGGTCAACCACTCGATCGCTTGCTCCCGATGGCCGCTCGGGCGATGCACCGCGGGCATGTTCGCGCCTTTGCTGAGGGGGGCAGCGAGTCCCGACGTATGGCTGACCGGCGGGAGATCGCCGGCATCCGTCGCAACGGCGACCAGTTCCCCGCGGAAGCCTCGATTGCGCGCGTGACAATAGACGGCGAACGCACGTTCATGGTGACGTTGCGCGACGTCAGCGAGCGTCGAAGAAACGAGGAGCGCCAGAAGCTGCTGGCGACGGCGGGTTGGGTGCTGGCGGCATCGCTCGATGTGGAGTCAACGATGGCGACGATCGCCGAGCTGCCCGTGCCACTCTTGGGCGACTGGAGTCTGCTCGTCTTACTCACCGCTGACGGACAGGTCCGGCGTGCGGCCGCATCCCATACGGATCCGAGGCGCCACGACGTGTCGTCGGGGCTCGTCTCGCGTACCGCGGAACCGCTCGACGCCGATCTCGCGGCCACGAGCTCGGGACGCGTGGCCCATGAAGCGGAAGCGCAGCGTATCTCCGACGTGACGTCGTGGCTGTCGGCCAACTTCCGTGATTCGGTCACGCGCGAGCGCGCGGCCTCGCTCGGCGCGAGCGCTGTGTTGATCGTGCCGCTACGGGCCGGCGGACGCGCCATTGGCGCGCTGCATCTCGTGCGCATTCGGCCGGGCGCGTCGCACAGCATCGAAGATGTCCACGTGGCCGACCAGTTCGCCGGATTGGCGGCGTTGGCGCTCGAGAACGCGCGGCTGTATCAGGAATCGCGACGCGCGGTGCGCGAACGCGACGATATGCTGGCGATTGTGTCACACGATCTGCGCAACCCGGTCAATGCCATTGTGATGCTGACCGGCGCGGTGCTTGGCCGTGAGCCTGGCGATGAGCGGCCGCTGATGGAGCGTGAGGATGTCGAGGCGATTCGCGGCGCTGCCCGACAAGCCGATGGATTGATTCAGGATCTGCAGGACGTGTCGCGCATTTCCAATTCGCGACTGCGCGTGGAGCGTCGGCCCGTGCTCCTGTCCGAATTGGTGAAGGAATCAGCGGACATGTTCGAGCCGGTGATGGAAGACGCGGTGCTGCGGTTTGTGCGGCGCATCGACGAGAATCTTCCGCTGGTGCAGGCCGACCGCCATCGACTGGCGCAGGTCATGTCCAACCTGCTCGGCAACGCCGTCCGTTTCACGCCGCACGGCGGTGAAATCGTGCTCACGGCCGAGCGGCATGACGACAGCGTACGGGTCGGCGTGCGCGACACCGGTCCCGGCGTGCCCGCCGAAGACGTCCCGCGACTCTTCGAGCGCCACTGGCAGGCGCCGCGACTGCTGCGCGCGGGGTCGGGACTCGGGTTGTTCATCGCGAAGGGCATTGTCGAAGCGCATGGTGGCGAAATTGGCATCGACAGTGAATTGGGGAAGGGCAGCGAGTTCTGGTTCACGGTGCCGCTCTAGCACGTGGCCCGAACGAAACAGCACCGCGGTCCCGAGGGGCCGCGGTGCTGTTTCGTTCGGGCAGCGCAGAAGCCGCTTAGTGCTTGGCTTCG
>CAMBRJ010000199.1 GCA_945870175.1 Gemmatimonas phototrophica | reverse complement strand
CCAGGCGTACTTTCCCACGTCTCCATCCTGCAACTTGCTGCCCACGAGGGCTGCGGTTCGCGACAACATCGAGCCACCCGCGCTGAACGCGCGATCCACGCCCGTTTCCACGCCACGGGTGAGCACCACGTTGGCGAACGCGGAGATCGGTCGCACCACGAGCGCGTCGACCAATCCATCCACATGGTACGCGGTCTCGAGCAGTCCCTGATCGACCGGCGAATGCGTCTTGTCCGCGATCGGCCTCCGGTACCGGAGCAGCGCGAATACGATGCCAACCACGGCCACGGTGGTCGCCACGCCGACCAGAATCGTCTCGGTGCCGTGATCGAGATGCGTGGCACCAGCCAGGCGGGCGGCACTGCTGCCCGTGACCGGCTCGAGCCAGTGTTCAAGCAGACCGACCGGGCCGAGCGGAAGCAACGCCGGCAAATTCAGCCAGCCGCCAAACACCGTCAGCGCGCCGAGTACCAGGACCGGCGCGGTCATGATCATCGGTGCTTCGTGGAGCATCTCCTGCTCCGCCTCGCCCGTGCGGTTGCTGCCATAGAACGCGAGCAGCAGCATGCGCGTCATGTAGATCGCGGTCAGCAACGCGGTCAGCACGCCGAGCGCGAACGCGACGTACAGCACGGTGCTGCCGGGAATACCAAGGAGCGATGCGCTGGCGAGTGGGCTGCCCTGTGCGCGCGCAAAGACCGACGCCAGGATTTCGTCCTTCGAGAAGAACCCGGCCAGTGGCGGAATGCCGGCGATCGCCAGCGTCGCGAGCGTCATGGCGGCCGCCGTGGCCGGCATGTACTTGGCCAGCCCGCCCATATTGCGCAGATCCTGAGGGTCGTCGTCGCGATGCGTATGGTGATACGCGTGATGCATGGCGTGAATCACTGAGCCGGCGCCGAGAAACAGCAGCGCCTTGAAGAAGGCGTGCGTCACCAGATGGAACACGCCAGCGGTGTATGCGCCACTGCCGACGCCCACAAACATGTAGCCCAGCTGGGAGACGGTCGAGTAGGCCAACACCTTCTTGATGTCCCACTGACGGAGCGCGATCGTGGCGGCGAACAGGGCCGTGAGTGCCCCGACGGCCGTGATCACCAACGAGGCCTCCGGAGCCCCGGAGAAGATCGGCGCGGCACGGGCCACGAGATACACGCCGGCGGTCACCATCGTCGCCGCGTGGATCAGCGCCGACACCGGCGTCGGACCCGCCATGGCGTCGGGCAGCCAGATGTACAGCGGCAGCTGCGCGCTTTTGCCGGCGCAACCGATGAACAGGAAGAGGGCGATCGCCAGCACGACCGGCGTACCGGCCATGGCACCAAGCGCCGCGTGCGCACCGACGAAGTCAAGCTGCTGCGTCGTAACCCAAATCAGGAACATCGCGACGAGGAACCCGAAGTCGCCGACCCGGTTCACGACAAAGGCTTTCTTCCCCGCTTCGGCGTTGGCCTTGTCGCTGAACCAGAAACCGATCAGCAGATACGATGCGAGGCCGACGCCCTCCCAGCCGACGAACAGCACGGGATAGCTGGCGCCAAGCACGAGCACCAGCATGAACGCCACGAAGAGATTGAGATAGGCGAAGTACCGCGCGTAGCTCGCATCGTCGCGCATGTAGCCAACGGAAAACAGATGGATCAGCGAGCCGACGCCGGTGATCACGAGGACCATCAGGATCGACAGCTGGTCGAGCTGGAGGCTCCAGTGAATGACCAGATTGCCCACCGGCATCCATTGCCCGTAGCGAACGATATGCAACGCCTGCTCGGGCGCGCTCTGCATGTCGAGGAACAGGGTAATCGCTACGCCGAACGCCGCCATAATCACGCCCGGACCAATGACCGTGACGAGCGGGTGGCGCGCCGTGGTCGCGCTGTCGCCGTCCGACCGCCTCCCGAAGAATGCGATCGATCCATTGGCTAGGAAGCCAACGATGGGCAGCAGGATGAGCACGCCAAGCATAGTCGGGATCATCCGCGCAGCGTCCGGAGCGAGGAGAGATCAACCGTCCCGAAATGCCGGAAGACGGAGATGAGGATCGCTAGCCCGACGGCCGCTTCGGCTGCCGCGATCGTCATCACCATGACCACGAACACCTGACCGGTCACGTTATGCAGCTTGGCCAAGGCCACGAAGCTCAGGTTCACGGCATTCAGCATCAGCTCCGCGCACATGAACAGGATGATCGCGTTGCGGCGGGTCAACACGCCGACGACGCCGATGACGAACAAAATCGCCGAGACGATGAGCGCTTCGGAAATCATAGACGCACCCGCTTCTTGGCGAGGAGGACGGCACCGATGACGGCCACCAGCAGCACGAGACTGGTCAATTCGAAAGCCACGATGTAATCGGTGAAGAGCGAAGCGGCGACGGCTTCGACGACGTTGTCGGTCTCACGCGCCAGCGCGATGCGCGGAATTTTCTGACGCTGGACGACCAACAGGTTCGCCAGCAGCGCGAGGCCGACCGCCCCGGCCCCCACGCGCGAGCCTAGCGATCGAAAATCGGAGATCCCACTGCGTCCGAGGTTGAGGAGCATGACCACGAACACGAAGACGACCATGATGGCGCCGGCGTAGACGAGCACTTGAATGATCCCGACAAACGGCGCGTCGAGCATCACGTAGAGGCCGGCCAGGGCGATCATCACGTTGACCAGCCATAAGGCGGCCGGCACCGGATTCTTCCGCGTGACGAATAGCAACGCCGAGGCGATGGCCAGCAACGAGAACAGGTAGAAATGGAATTCGAAGAAGCCGTTCATTCGCCCTTCGGGTCGGCAGGGTCCCAAAGTTCGCTGACCGGATGGGTCTGCGCCATGAGGCGCTCGAGATCGTACACAAACGATGCACGATCGAACTCAGCATTCTCGTAATGGCGACCCAAGTGGATCGCCTCTTCTGGGCATACTTCTTGGCAGAACCCGCAAAAGATGCAGCGGAATTCGTCGATCTCGAAGACGAGCGGATAGCGATTGCCCTGCTCATCCTCACCCGGGGTGAGTTTGATGCAATTGGCCGGGCAGACCGTGGGACACAGGCCACACGCCACGCACTTCGCCGTACCGTCCTCGGTCGTGAGCATCCGATGCGTACCGCGCCAGCGCGGCGATAAATCCCACTTCGTCTCGGGATATTGCATCGTGACCTTGTGAGGATCTACCAGGTGCTTGAGCGTCGTGGCCATCCCCTTCAGCGTCGCGCGCACGTAACTCACGCGCTCGAGCGGCCGATTCATGACCTTCACCCCGATGGCCATCAGTCGCCCCCTTCAGCGATCAACGTGGTGGTAACAGGCAGTATCGGCAGCGACGTCGCCGGCGTGCTCCGCGGCGGTCGCTGCGCCGCAAGCTGGCGACGCGACAGATCAAGCCCACGCGCTCGCAGTCGCTCAAGATCGGTCGGACCCACGCGCGCGCTCGACGGACTGATCAACTTGCCCTTATCGAGCCAAGCGAGCAGCACGGCGATCATCACGATGTTCATGCCCAGCAGCGCCAGCGAGAACATCGGACCGCGCGCCACGCCAAGCATGTCGAGACCCAGCGTAGCCGCCGCGATTACGACGATGTAGCCCAGTGCGATCGGTAGCATCACGCTCCAGCCGAGGGACATCAACTGGTCGTAGCGGAAACGCGGCACGGTCCAGCGCACCCACATGAACACGAAGAGGAAGAAGCCAGTCTTGATCGCAAACATGGACAACGTGGCCAATGTCTTGAGCACACTGTACGGTCCGGCGTTATCCCACTGCGTGAACGGAATATCCCAGCCGCCGAAGAACAGCGTGGCGGTCAAGCCGCTCACGGTTGCCATGTTGGCGTACTCGGCGATGAAGAACATCGAGAACTTCATCCCGCTGTACTCTGTGTGATAACCGGCGACGAGCTCCGACTCCGCTTCCGGCAAGTCGAATGGCAAACGGTTCGTCTCGGCGAACGCGGCGACCAGAAACGTGAACCACGCGACCGTCAGCGAGAGCACGTTCCATCCCATGTGCGACTGCTGCTGCACGATGGTGGTCAGCGACACGTTCCCCGCGAGCAGGATCACCGGAATCGTCGACATGCCCATCGCGATCTCATAGGAGATCATCTGCGCGCTTGAGCGGAGCCCGCCGAGGAGGGCGTACTTGTTGTTCGATGACCAACCGGCCAGCACGATCCCGTATACACCAAGCGAGGAAATCGCGAGCGTGAACAGAAAGCCGACCGGCAGCGGGGCGATGGCCATGTCGATCAGGCCCCACGGCGTCGGCAACGAGGTGGCGACCGGCAGCACCGCCCACGTCAGCATCGCCGGAATGAACGCGAGCGCTGGTGCGACGAGAAAGAGCCAGCGATCGGCCTCGGCCGGATTCGTCTCTTCCTTCATAAAGTTCTTGATTCCGTCGGCGACGGGCTGCAGGATGCCGCCCGGTCCTGCGCGATTCGGACCACGTCGATCCTGAATCCACGCCGCGAGCTTTCTCTCCGCGAGTGTCAGGAAGGCCACGCCGAGCATGTACACACCGAAGAGCACGATGATCTTGATCGCGCTGGCCAGCACATAGGTGCTAATCGCCGTGGGTTGCCGCTGCGGATCGGCCGCCGGAAACCAACGCCCGATGTCGAGCAGTGGAAGCAGAGCCACGGGTATCACGCCGTCACCTCGGCCGTGGCCGCGGTCGAGGCCTGTTCGACCAGCGGGAGTCCGCGCAGCCCCAATGCCTCGTAATCCAATCCGGCAAACGACGCGTGGGTGGAAGCGAGGGCGGCGAAGACTTCGGCCGGCAAGTAGAAGCGCCCGTTGCCCCCGACCTCGGTGAGCAGGTCGGCCAGCACGTACCACGTAGGACGCGCCACACCCGGCGCCGCCTTGGCCTGCAGGAAGCGCTGCACGCGCCCGCGCAGGTTGGTCATCGTCCCCTCTTCTTCCAGAACATTCGTGATCGGCAGCACGACGGCCGCGCGGGCCTCGAGTGCCGCCGGCAACGCCGTCCCCACATACACGATCGACGACGCGCCCTCGAGATCCGCCGCGCTGACGCCGTGGAGATCGTCGCCCACGATCAGCAGGGCGTCTCCGTCGCGGAGCGTGTTCCCGATGGCATCTGTCTCGGTGAACCCGAGCAGTCGCGCCGCGGTCGCGTTCGCCGCGCGCTCGCTCCGCAGCGCGAGATCCGGTGCGCCCGGCAGTGCGGCTTCCTCTCCACGCACGAGGCGGAACACCGCGGCACCACCTGCGGCCTCAACCGTGCGCTCCAATAGGAACAACGCTTCGTTGGACAGGTTCGCCGAGGCCAACACAACCAATCGCCGTCCCGCGAGGGCGCGCGCGGCGCTCGCCACGGCGTCATCCCAACTGGTGATTGCCAGGGCATTGCCACGCCGTACCAGTGGCTGATCGATACGATCACGCCGATTGAACTCGCGATACCCCTGACGGCCAACCTCGCACATATAGTACTGATTGACCTGATCGTTAGCGCGCGGCTTGAGCCGCACCACAACATTGTCGCGCGTTTCTGCGACCGCGTTGCACCCCTGACTGCAGCCCGTACACACCGTCGGCGCGCGATCGAGTTCCCACGCGCGCGCGCGATTCAGGAAGTCCTTCGAGAGCAGCGCGCCGACGGGGCAGAGATCGACCACGTTGCCCGCCCAGGGATTCGTGAGGTCGTGTCCTTCGGCCTTGCCGATGAACGCGCGATCGCCGCGCTCCGAGACATTGAGCACCGGCTCCTGCGCGACATCCGACATGAAGCGCACACAGCGCGTGCACAGGATGCAGCGGTTCTGCACGTACAGCACATCGCCGCCGAAATCCTCGACCGGATTGAAGCGCTTCGACTCGCGATACCGGGAGTCGGCGCGTCCTTCGGCGAAGGTGTAGTCCTGCAGCTCGCACTCGCCCGCCTGATCGCAGATCGGGCAGTCGAGCGGATGATTGATCAGCAGGAACTCGAGCACACCCTTACGGGCCTCGAGCGCCTTCGCCGAGTGCACGTGCACCACCTGCCCT
>CAMBRJ010000198.1 GCA_945870175.1 Gemmatimonas phototrophica | reverse complement strand
AGAATGATCGGCGCGCCGGGGAAGTGATTGCGAGTGAACACGGCCGCGGCCGCGGCGTCGACGTCACTGGCGAACAGCGTGAGATCGCGAGCCGATGGCTTGAGGCCCACATTCCGGCTGGCACAGCGAAAGCCGCGAGGAAAGACCGGCGTCGTATGAAACGTGAGGGCGTGAGACATGCGGAAAGCTACTATCATTTTATGGTACGACGTAGCCAGTACCTCGGGACCCGCCCTTTCCCTCCGCTCCGCGTCCGCATGCCCATCTGCCCTGTTCCTCAGCCGCGCGGTACGAAAGCGCGTCCGCTTCTGCCGCGTCGTGCGGCGGCCCTGGCGACCCTGCTCGCCGTCGCCGCCACTCTCGCCGCCACTCTCGCCGGCGCGCCAGCCGCGCCGGTCCGTGCCACGCGCTCGCGGGCAGGGTCCGATACGTCCGTGTTTGCACCGCTCGTGTTACCCACGGCCAACGAGTTCCGCAGCGGCAGCGGTGCGCCCGGCGCCAGGTACTGGCAAAACAGAGCCGACTACACCCTCGCCGCCACGCTCGATACGGCGGCCAAAGCCGTCAAGGGCGAACTCACCCTGCGCTACACGAATCGGTCGCCAGACACGTTGCGTTTCATGTGGTTGCAGGTCGAGCAGAACGCGTTCCGGTCCAAGTCACTCAACTCCTACATCTTCCCTGAGGCGTCCCGCTTCGGGGCCCGTGGTTTCGAGGGCGGCTACACGTTCTCGAAACTCGATCAGCTCGTGGCGTCGGCCAAGGGAGGGGCACCCAAGCGGTCGCCGCTTACCCGCCGCTTGAACGAGACGATGATGAAGGTCGATTTCGCCGAGCCGTTGGCCCCGGGGAAAACCGCCGTGCTGGACATGGCGTGGACCTTCCCGGTGCCCGAGCACGGCGCCGATCGAATGGGGCGTGACGGCGCGCTGTACGAGATCGCGCAGTGGTTTCCGCGGGCCGCCGTGTACGACGATGTGCGCGGATGGAACATCGAACCGTACCTCGGACAAGGCGAGTTCTATCTCGACTACGGCGACTACGCGCTCGCGATCACGGTGCCGTCGGGATACGTCGTGGCGGCCACCGGCGCGCTGCAGAACGCGCGCGAGGTCCTCACGCCAACGCAGGTCGCGCGTCACGCCCTCGCGGCCAAGTCGGATACGGTCATTCGGCTCATCACCGCCGACGAACTGGCCAACGGCACCGCCCGTCCGCGGACCAGCGGCATGATGACGTGGCGGTTCAGCGCGAAGAATGTTCGTGACGCGGTGTGGGCGGCATCGCCCGAGTTCCAGTGGGATGCGTCGAGCTGGAAGGGGATCATGGCCTACGCCTATTATCGCCCCGCGGCCGCGGTGAATTGGCACGACGCGGCCGACCAGTCGCGTCTGTCGATCATCGAGTACTCGGAGCGCTGGTTCCCGTATCCGTGGCCGCACATCTCCGCCGTGGAAGGACCGATCAGCGGCATGGAATATCCGATGATCGCGATGGAGAACATCAGCAACGATATCTACGACCTGTACAATGTCGTTACGCACGAAATCGGGCACATGTGGTTCCCGATGATCGTGGGCAGCAACGAACGGTCGTACATGTGGCAGGACGAAGGCTTCAACACGTTCATCAACACCTTCTCCGAAGGGCGTCGCTATCCCGAGCGCGGCGATCAGCTCGCGCGCGCGGCCGAAGAGCGGCGCATGGTGGAGCAGTACATGGTGCAGGGTGTCGACCAGCCGGTCGACATCAATCCCGATCGCATTAACCCGGCGCTGCTGGGTGAGGCGGCGTATGTGAAGCCCAGTGTTGGTCTGCAACTGCTGCGTCAGGAGATCCTCGGCCCCGAGGCTTTCGACGATGCGTTTCGCACCTACATCGCGCGATGGGCGTACAAGCATCCCACGCCAGCGGACTTTTTCCGTACCATGGAGGATGTCAGCGGCCGTCGACTCGACTGGTTCTGGCGTGAATGGTTCGTCGAGAATGCCCGGTTCGACCAGAGCGTCGACAGCGTGGTCACGCGGACGAAGGGCGACACGATGTTCGTCGGCGTGTTGTACGGCAATCGCGAACGCGGGGTGTTACCGGTCCGCGCGCGGTTCACGTTCCGTGATGGCACCACGCAGGACTATGTGTATCCGGCCGAGGTGTGGAGCACGAACTCGCGGCAGTATGTGCGCGAGTATGCGTTCGTCAAAAAGGAGGTCGTGCACATCGAGTTGGATCCCGATCAACGGCTGCTCGACGTGGACCGCACGAACAACAGCTGGGGGGCGAAACGTGCTCTGCCGTGACGAACTCATGCATGCAGATTAAGAGCGCTTTAACTTCTGGTCTTTGAGCCGTTATATACGCGTGGTCAAGTAGATTTTCTTGAGTCTAAGTGGTATCTATACAGGGATGGAATGAATGGGACGAAGTCCGTGCGAAATCCGGAATGCGTTTATCGTCACTTGTCTGTCGATGGAGGACGGCACGCCGCTGTCCTCCAGTCCCCAACCTCGCGAGTTCCGGTGACAACTCAGCCTTCACTCCGTCCCTTCGACGTCGCCGTGGCCCTTCGGCTGCTCTTGGTGCCGGAGGACCGCTACGAGCCGCTGGCCAATGCGTTGGCCACCAGCACCAGCGCTGCGCACCGGTCCGTCGCCAGACTGCGACACGCTGGACTCTGCGAGCCGTCCACCCGAACCGTCAATTGGGCGGCGTGTCGGGAATTTCTGGTGCACGGCGTGCGCTATGCCTTCCCGCCGGTACACGGACCGGAGCGGTTGGGTATGCCCACGGCGGGTTCACACCCGGAGCTCTCGGCACTGTTCAACAACGGCTCGGCCATGAAGTCGCTGGTGTGGCCGATGGAGGGTGGTGTGGTGCGCGGCGAAGCGCTGATGCCGCTCTTCAATGGCGTCACCAAGGTGGCCGCGCGCGATGCCAAGCTCCATCATCTGCTGGCCTGTGTCGACGTGCTGCGCGTTGGCAACAGCGCGCAACGAGACGTGGCAGCGACCGTCCTGGAGCAGCGGCTCTTCGCGGCCTGAGCGCGCGAGGCCGCTCGACGCTGGCCCCGTAGGCGGAGTGGGTCAGTCCAGCGTCATTCGACCGGGCCCGACAGAGGGAGCCCCGCGGCGCGCCACGCCGTGAAGCCACCACGGATGTCCACCGCGTCGGTGCGACCGAGTCGGTGGAGGAGGCTCGTGGCGACGGCCGATCGCGCGCCCGACTGACAGTGGACCAGCAGCGGCGTGGGAGGCAGCTCGTGCAATCGTTGGCGAAGGTCGCCCAGCGGGACGTGCATCGCCCCGCCGATGTGGCCCGCATCCCATTCCGTACGGCCTCGTACGTCGACCACCGTGGCGGCACCGTCAGCCCGTGTCGACGCGACGTCGGTGACCGACAGCTGCGGAACGGTCTGCAACACGTGGCCGGCCTCGCGCCAGGCGTGCAGCGCCTCGCTCGCATCAACCCAGCCGAGTATCCGGTCAAAGCCGATGCGCGACAGATCGCGGACGGCCCATCGCACGGCGTCGTCATCCCCGTCCGACATCAGCACCATCTCGTCGGTGACGGGAATGATCGACCCCGCCCAGGTGCTGAAGCTCTTCGCGTACGGCAGCGACAAACTGCCCGCGATGAAGCCGTCGGCGAACTGGCGTGCTGATCGCAGGTCGACCATCCAGCGGCTGCTCACCGATGCGCCGGCAAGGACTTCGGTCGCGCCCAACCGTCGGGCCACCGGCATCTGCCCCAGCACCGGCGGACCATCGCGATTGATGCGTTTCATGGCCGCGAAGTAGCGTGGCGGCTCAGGCTGTCCGTCGAGCACCGCCGCGACAAACGTGGCCTCGTCGGCCTCGGCCACCCCCCAGTTCGAACGTTTTTCGTAGCCAACCGTGGACGACGGCACCGCGCCCAACGCCTTCCCGCAGGCGGAGCCAGCGCCATGCCCCGGCCACACCTGTAAGTGCTCGGGAAGCGCCCGGAATCGCCCCAGCGATCGGAACAGGGTTCGGGCGCTCGCTTCCATGGTGTCGGAGAGGCCGGCCGCGCGTTCCAGCAAATCGGGGCGCCCCACGTCTCCCACGAACACGAAATCGCCGGTCAGTATGCCCATCGGGCCGGCTCCGCGTGGCCGGTCGGTCACGATGAAGGAGAGGTGCTCCGGCGTGTGCCCCGGCGTATGCAGCACGTCGAGCTGAATGTTGCCCACCATGATCTGGTCGCCGTCATGCAGCAGCACCGCCTCGTCCTGCGCGGCGAAGGCGTATTGCCAATCGGAGCCGCCCTCCGCCGACAGATACAGGCGAGCGCCGGTGGCGGCGCGGAGTTCACGGGCTCCGGACACGAAGTCGGCGTGAATATGCGTTTCGGTGACGTGCGTGATGCGCAGCCCTTCGGCGCGCGCCACGTCAAGATACGGCGCGGGATCGCGAAGCGGATCGATCACGATGGCTTCGCCGGTCGCTTGGCATCCGATCACGTAGCTCGCCTGCGCGAGCGACTGATCATACAGTTCGCGGAAGAACATGGACCGGAATATATGCTGAACGTGGCCGAGCGGTTTGTCACAAAAGTTTGAGATTGTTCCCGCCGTGTAACGGCGGTGCCGATGCCGCTATGCCCACTCAATCGTCAAGGGGCTAGCATGTTGCAATGTCCATGACTCCCCCGCGTCGCCCGTCGACCCTTGCTGCGGACCGGTTCTCCGCCGCGAGTCGGCCGAGGGCGGTGACCACACGTGCCGCCCAATCGCAGCAGGACGGTCAGATCGTCACCAGCATTATTGTGGCGTTCGTTCTCGTCATGCTCGTCGTTGCCTCCGCTCGCGTGCGTGGGTCGATGCGCACGAGCAAGAGCATCGCGGCGGTCACGGGCACACTCAACACGGTGCACGAGCGACAGTCCACCTTTCGCCTGCTCAACCAACGCTTTGCGACCTGGCGCGAACTCGAGGCCCGCGGCATGCGGCTTCCTCTGGATCAGGCCGTCAAGCAGTCGAACGCGACGGCGTCGCACTGGTTCCTCTCGGTCCAGGACAGCGTGACCGGGGTGATCTGCGACAAGACCGGCGAACTGTTCGACGACGGCCCGAACGACCATCGGCCGGTCTGCCGCGATTGAGGTAGGTAACGCACCGGAATCACCCGTATGGGTTCCGATTCTCGGTCGCACGCGATAGATCGGAGCGTGCATACCAAACAGGTCGTTTCTCTCGCGCGCCGGATCGACCCGCGCGTCCCCGTTCTGGCGCTCGGCGTTCTTGCCGTCGCGCTGGCCGCTGCTCCGGCTCACGCCCAAAAGAGCACGCGCGCCGACAGTGCCGCGGCCCACACTGCAAGCGCACGGCCCCGCGGGGCGCAGGCCGTGCAGGGCGTCCGTGTCACCGTCACGCGGGACGCTGCCCGTTCACCGCTCGAACTGCCCTTCGCCTGGTCGCGCGCCACGATCGAAGACCGCCCGGCGCTGCGGCGTAGCGGTGTCGGCGATCTGCTGCTCGGCGTCCCCGGCGTGCAGGTGCAGGATCGCGCCAATCCGTCGCAGGACCCGCGGATCGCCGTTCGAGGCTTCGGCGCGCGCTCGGCGTTCGGGGTACGCGGCGTGCGCGTGCTGCGCGATGGGATTCCGCTCACGCTTCCCGATGGGCAGACGCCGCTCGATTGGCTCGACCTCGAGTCGGTTGGCCGCGTGGACGTTATTCGTGGCACGGCGGCCGCCCTCTACGGCAACGCGGCCGGTGGGGTGCTCGACTTCCGGTCTCGTGCACCGGCGGCGAGTCCGTTCGCGATCGACGCCCGAGTGTGGGACGGCGGTGGATTGCAGCGCGGCTCCGTGCTCGCGTCGGGTAGCCGTCGCGACACGACCGGACTGGTGCAGGGTGGTGGATGGCTCGGATCTGTCACGCGTACCACCGGCGACGGGCCGCGGCAGTGGTCGCATCTCGACGCCACCAGCGCGTTTGTCCGCACGCTCGCCACGGTGGCCGGAACGCGGCTCGAAGTGCAAGGCACGCGGTACGACACGCCTCGCGCTGAAAACACCGGGGCGCTCACCGCCGCCG
>CAMBRJ010000197.1 GCA_945870175.1 Gemmatimonas phototrophica | reverse complement strand
TGATCTGAAACGCCCCCGGCTGCAGTTTCATCTGCTCGGTGATCGGCGCCGGACGTCCGGCACCCACCGCGAAACTCATGATGGCCGCCGGCACCAGCCAGTTCACCAGCGCCGGCAGAAACAGCGCGAAGAACCCGGAGAACGGGATCAGCCCCTTCTGCCACACCATCAACGTCGTGATGTCACCGAAGGGCGAGAATGCGCCGCCGGCATTCGCCGCCACCACAATGCTGATCAGCGACACGATCACGAAGCGCGGATTGCCGACACCCACGCTGAGGACGACGGCGCCGATGAGCAGCGCGGTGGTGAGATTGTCGGCGATCGGTGAGATGCAGAACGCGAGCGCACCGGTGATCCAGAACAGGCTGCGCAGCGTGAAGCCGCGCGACACCAACCACCCGCGCAGCGCGTCGAACACCCCGCGCTCCTCCATCGAGTTGATGTACGTCATCGCCGCCAGCAGGAACAAAAAGAGCTCGGCGTACTCCAGCAGGTTGTGCCGAACCATCTCTTCGGCAAACTGCGTGAGCGCGAGCTTCGTGGCCGGATCGGTCGCGGCGTCGGCGGCCTGCGCGTAACGCCATCCAATCAACGCCCAGATGATGCCGGCGGCGACCAGTACCGGCATGGACTTGCGCAGGTGAAAATACTCTTCGCCGATCACCACGGCGTAGGCCAGCAGGAACACGACCAACGCGGAAATGCCGACCGCAGATGTCGTCAGGTCCAGTTGGGTGGCGACATCGGAGAGTTCACGCATCGCGAAGAATAGCCCCGGGAACCCCTCGCCGTATCGACCTACAACTCCGCGCCGTTCCCCGTGCTGCTATCGGTATTCACGGGCCGCCGTGCGGCCACGACGCCCTGCACAGGCGTGGGGGTCTGCCAACCCGGGGCGGCCACTTCGGTGGTGGTGGTGGTCGAGGCCGCGCCCCAACGCGAGCTGAAGCCCGACACGCCGAAGCGCGACGCGCCGAACCGCATGGAGAGCTGCGCCACGCCCATACGGGATTTCACCACCGCGCCCAGTCCCACCGTGGCCACGGCCCAGGTGAACGCCACGGCAACGAGCCGCGCGACGGCGCCGGCCACCGGTACCTTGGCCGCAAGCGCCGCACCGAACCAAATCAGACTGAGCGTGGCCAATCCAACCGCCAACCCACGCAAGGCCACGCTCCGCTCGCTGGTGTTGGCGCCGCGTCCGGCCAGCGCCCGTCCGATCACCAGGGCGACGGCCAGAATGCCCAACGTGAACGCACCGGTGTACGCGAGCGCCCACGCCAGCGCGGCAATCGGGATCACCAAAATGCCGATGATCGTGATGGCGCACGCGACGAGCAAGACCACCAGGAGCGGCACCGCCAGCAGCTGCCAGAGCAGACCCACCCAGAAGCTGCCGGAGACATCGCGGGCGGCGGTCTTGGCAACCGCCGTGAGCGCCTCTTCGGCCGTGGTGAGCACCACGAGGCCGATGATCAGGCCGATGCCGAACACGCCAGCGACCGCGAGCAGGTTGGTGGTCGCCGTCAGCATGTCACGGCCACGGAATACACGACCTTACCGGGCACGATGCGAGGTGGTGGCAAGGGCCCGAAGCCCAACGACCCCCATCCCCACGATCGCCACGAAGCCGCCCACCGCCATGGCCGCCATTTCCGGCGACCCGCTTTGCATGGCGGCGATGCCCGGCTGACCGAGCACCGTCGACGCCACGTCGTTGGAGGCGGCCACGATCTGGTCGCGCACGCCCTCGGCCCCGAGCTGTGTCAGAATGAACGCCATGTCGGCGCGGGCCACGACCCATGTGGCACCGGCAGTGGCCAGGCCAGCCGTGAGCGCCGCACCGAATCCCGCGACTATGCGGGCCGGCCGGGTGGCCGGGACGAACTGCTCCACGGTGCGGGTGGCCGCGGCGTGCCACGGTTCGAACACCTGCACCTGAGACATGACCCGATCGGAGAAGTTCACCGACGGGGCAAAGTCGGGCAGCGAATCGAGGGCCACCATGAGCTCCCGGGCGCTCTCCAGTTCCTGACGGCACGACGTGCACGATTTGACGTGCGCTCTCAAGGGAGCGACGCCGAAGCCTTCCTCCCCGTCCAGCAGGAGCTCGATTTCGTCTGATCTCAGGTGTCTGTCATGCATTGGTGGCCTCTACGGGGTCGTACGAACCTGCCAGACGTCAGGTTTCACAGGGTTTCCGGCAATCGTGGCGACGATTGCCTCTCACATGGCGCGGCTAGTCGCGCAGCCCCTCGAGCGCCTTCCGGAGCTCGTGTCGGGCGCGATGGATGTAGGTCTTCACCGTGCCCAGGGGCAGGTCGAGCGTCGCCGCGATTTCCTCGTACGCGCGCCCTTCCACATGACGCAGCATGATGCAGGCCCGATACTCGGGGCGCAGCGTGGCGATGGCCCGCTCGATGGCCGAGCCCAGCTCCTTGGCCTCAAGTTCGTCGAGGGCGCTCTCCTGCTCGCTTTCAAGGTTCAGGGTCGTAGCCTCGACCTCGCTGGCCGTGGAGGCGTGCGGGGAGCCGTCCATGCTGATCGTATCCAGCCGCCGCCGGCGGAGGTGATCAATGGCGACATTGTTCGCGATCTTGAACAGCCAGCTCGAGAACTTGAACTCGGGGCTGTACTTGTCGATGTGGTTCAGAACCTTCACGAAGGCATCCTGCGCGAGGTCTTCGGCCGTTTCCCGGTCACGGACCATGCGGAAGACGAGCGAAAACACCGGCCGTTCGTAGCGGCGCATCAGCTCGCGAAACGCGAGCTCGCGGCCCTGCTGCGCCAGGAGAACGACATCGGCATCGGGGAGTATTCCCAGCTCGTCGAGAGTCTGCATCGGATGGCATAACCTAGCAGGGGCGTGCGCTTGCTCGCACTCCCCCGCCTGTCGATGTTTCGCCAATGCCAGTCGTCCCGCCTCCGAACCAGGCCCCCGAACGCGCTGAATCCACCGGCCGCGCCGAGCAGGCCGCCCGTGGAGAAGGGAAGCGCGAGTACGTGCAGCAGATGTTCTCGGACATCGCGCCCCGCTATGACCTGCTCAATCACGTCCTGTCGATGAACATCGATAAGGCGTGGCGGCGGAAAGCCCTCCGCGCCCTGGAATGGACCCAGCAGCCGGCGGGCAGCTACCTCGACCTCTGCGCCGGTACCCTCGATGTGGGTGCCGCGCTGGTCAAGCAGCCCGGATTCACCGGGTTCGTGGCCGGTGCCGATTTCGCCGTGCCCATGCTTCGGCACGGCAACGGCAAGGCGTCGCGCGAGGTGCTGGCCCCGGTGGGCGCCGATGCGCTGGCGCTGCCGTTCGCCACGACGTCGCTCGACGGTGCGATTGTGGCCTTCGGGATCCGCAACGTGGCCGACCTCGACGCCGGCCTGCGGGAAGTGCATCGTGTGCTCAAGCCGGGCGCCCGCTTCGTGATCCTTGAGTTCTCTACGCCACCGTCGGCGATCGTGCGCACGTTCTACCACCTGTACTTCCATCATGTGCTGCCGCGGGTGGGTCGACTCGTGAGCGGCCATGGCAGCGCGTACACCTATCTGCCCATGTCCGTCTCGCATTTCCCCACTGAGGAGACGCTCGCTGGCCACCTGCGCCGCGCCGGCTTCACTACGGTCACCTGGGAACGCCTCACGTTCGGCATCGCCGCGATTCACGTGGGGACCGCGTGAAAAACGACATAAGGTACGACATGAGGAACGACATGACGCACTGGCCGGTTGAACTCTGATGTCTCTCGATACGCTGTCTGATTTTATCGCCGCCATCGATCGCGCCGGCGAACTCCATCGCATCACCGAACCGGTCAAGGTGCATCTCGAGATCACCGAGATCGCCGACCGCGTGTCCAAGATGCCCGGCGGTGGCAAGGCGCTCCTCTTTGAGCACCCGATTCTCCGCGACGGCACCCGCTCGCAGTATCCGGTGGCGATCAACCTGTTCGGCTCCATGCGTCGCATGTCGATGGCGCTTGGCGTTGACGATCTTGACGCCATCGGCGACCGCATCACGGCACTGATGGATCTCAAGGTCCCCGATGGGTTCCTCGGCAAGCTCTCCTTGCTGCCGCGATTGCTCGAAGTGTCGAAGTTCCCGCCGCGCACCAAGAGCGGCACGCCGTCGTGTCAGGACATTGTCTGGCAGGGCGACGAGATCGATCTCGACAAGATCCCCGTGCTGCACTGCTGGCCCGAAGACGGCGGCCCGTTCGTGACCATGACGGCGGTGATCAGCAAGGATCCGGTGCGCGGCATCCGCAATGTGGGCATGTATCGCGTACAGCAGCTCGACAAGAAGTCGGTGGCGATGCACTGGCAGCGTCACAAGACGGGCGCCGAGCATATGCGACAGATGGCCGAACGTGGTGAGAAAATGCCGGTGTGCATCGTGGTCGGCGCCGACCCCGCCAGCATGTTCTCGGCCAGCGCCCCGCTGCCGCCCAACATCGACGAGTTCCTGTTCGCCGGATTCTTGCGCCGCGATCCCGTGAAACTCACGAAGGCGGTGTCGTGCGATCTCGAAGTGCCGGCCGACGCCGAGTTCGTGATCGAAGGCTACATCGACCCGGCCGAGGCGCTGGTGGTCGAGGGGCCGTTCGGCGATCACACCGGCTTCTACTCCGAAGCGGATCTCTACCCGAAGGTGCACGTCACGGCCGTCACGATGCGCAAGAATGCGGTGTACGCCACCACGGTCGTGGGACGTCCCCCCATGGAAGATTTCTATCTGGGGCATGCCACCGAGCGCATTTTTCTGCCGCTACTCAAGCTCACCACGCCGGAAGTGGTGGACTACCACATGCCGGCCGAGGGTGGCTTTCACAACCTCGTGTTCGTGAGCATTGATAAGAAGTATCCCGGGCACGCCGACAAGGTGATGCACGCGTTGTGGGGACAGGGGCTGATGTCGCTGGCGAAAGTGCTGGTGGTGGTCGACAAGGAAGTGAACGTGCGCAACCCGGTGGAAGCGTGGTGGGTGGCGCTGAACAACATGGACCCGCAGCGCGATGTGCGTTTCACCATGGGGCCGGTCGATGTGCTCGATCATGCCAGCCGCGCTTTCACGTACGGCAGCAAGATGGGCATCGACGCCACGCGGAAGTGGCCGGAAGAAGGCTTCACGCGCGCGTGGCCCAAAGTGATCACCATGGACGACGCCACGCGGCGTGCGGTCGATGCGAAGTGGTCGACGCTAGGCTTGCCGCCCATGAGTAAGCCGTGAGCCGCGTCGTGCCGCCGAAGGGGGCGCGCGACGGCCAGCTCATGGCCGGCGAGTCACTGCTGGTGCGCCTCGCCAACTTCGTGAAGTTGCCGCACACCGTGTTCGCGATGCCGTTCGCGTTGGTCGGCGTGTTGTGCGCGAGTGTCGTGGCACCGGTCACGATCGCGATGGTGGGCTGGGTGTTGCTGGCGTTCACGGCGGCGCGCTTTGCGGGCATGGGGTTCAACCGCATTGTCGATCGCGATGTCGACGCCATCAACCCGCGCACGGCCAAGCGCGAGTTACCGGCGGGCACGCTGTCGTTGGCCCAGGCCAAGGGTTCGGTGGCGGTGGCCAGTGTGCTATTTGTGGTGGCGTCGTGGCAGTTGAACACCCTGTGCCTGGTGCTGTCGCCGGTCGCGCTCCTCTGGGTGCTGGGCTACAGCTACACCAAACGATTCACGCGCTACTCGCACCTCTGGCTCGGCCTCGGGCTGTCGATGGCGCCGGTGGGTGGCTATCTGGCGATGACCGGTGCGTGGAGCGACCCGTGGTGGTTTCTCTGCGTGCTCGCGCTGGTGATCGTGTGCTGGAGCGGCGGCTTCGACATGCTGTACGCACTACAGGACGCCGAGTTCGATCGTACCAACGGCTTGTACAGCATGCCGTCGGCGATCGGTGTGCCGAATGCGATTCTCTTTTCGCGCACGCTGCATGTGGTCGCGGTGAGCTGTCTGGCCGTCGTGGTGTCCACCCATCCGCTGGGCACCGGCGTGGCCGTCGTGCAGGCGGTGTTGTGGGGCGGCGTGGCCTTCGTGGCGGCGATGCTGGTCTGGGAGCATCGCATGGTGAAAGCCGATGATCTCACCAAGCTCGACGCG
>CAMBRJ010000196.1 GCA_945870175.1 Gemmatimonas phototrophica | reverse complement strand
CTGGAGTCGTACGTGTACCGTCGCGCCGGCCGCGACAAGCAACGATTTGCCAACGTGTACGAGATCGTGCTGCAAACGTACGCGATTCCGCTCGCTGATTTCTCCCGCGCCGCGCCGGGGTTCGATCCCGCCCGCATCACGCGCGTGCGGTGGCGCTTCGACCGCAGCATCGCCGGCACGATCATTCTCGACAACATCGGCTTCTCCAACATGCGTTCCGAGTTCACGGCACACACGATCGGAGCGGCGCGATGAACCGCTCCTGCATGCTGCTTCGCCGAGGCGCGCTGGTGGCGGCGCTAGTCATGGGCGCCGTCGCGACGAGGGCACAGGCGCAATCCTCAGCGCCCGACCAGCGCGAACGCTATGCGCCGCTCATCCTCAAGCTGCCGGCCACGGCGCGCGTGTTGTCGCTGGGTGGCGCGCAGGTGGCCCTCCGCGATGTCGATGCCGTGTTCGGCAATCCCGCGCTGGTGGGGACCGGTACCGGCTTGGCGTTCAGCGCGGAACGCTACGAAAGCGGGGCCACGGCGGGACAGTTCGCCAGCAGTTCCACCATTGGGCCGCTGGGCATCGGGGTCGGTGTGCAGCTGCTCGACGCGGGCCCGCGCTACGGCCTGTTTCCGGCGGAGAGTGAGGTACTCACCCGAGCGAGTGCGCTCGGTACCACGAGTCTGGCGGCAAGCGTTGCGGCCTCGCTCACGTGGAAACAGATACGCTGGGGCGTGGCCGCCACGTACGTCGAAGAGCGCGTGACGGATGATCGGGCAGGAGGTGTCGGGTTCGACATCGGCGCCTCGAAGTCACTGTCGTTGCTGGGTAGTACGGTGGGTGTGGCGGTGCAGCATCTGGGGCCACGTCTCGAGGTGGCCGGCCGCCGCGAGGCGCTGCCCGCGCAACTCGCGATCGGTATCGCGACGGCTCCGAAGGGGTTTGGTAAGTGGGTCGACGTGGGCGGCGCGGCGGAGCTCGACGTGCGTCGGGATGGCGAGCTGTTTCCCCGCGGTGGGGTGGAGATCAGCTACTCGCCGATCGAGGGCGTGACCTTCACGGGACGCGCCGGTGGACGCCGTCCGCAATTGCGCGAGGAGCGACCGGTCACGGCGGGAGGCGGGTTCACGGTGGATCGCTTCACGCTGGACTACGGGTGGGAGACGCTGCGCGAGGGGGCAGGGCATCGCCTCACGATCCGGCTGCGCTAAGTCGTATTCGCGTGCCGTGCCCCTGTTCGTGCGGGGCGTCATTTCGCTAAATTGAGAGGCTGGCCCGCTTCGCGGCGGGTCGGCGCTCCGGTAGCTCAGTTGGTAGAGCAGTGGCCTTTTAAGCCATAGGTCGTGGGTTCGAGTCCCACCCGGGGCACTCGCTGGTCACCCAGCTATCTTTGGGCATGCGCGTTCGCCTCATCATTTCCGCGGCGTTGGGCTTCCTCGCCGCCGGCCTGTCTCTCCCGCAGCAGGCCCGAGCCCAGCTCGGGCTTCCCTCGCGGACGCCGAGCGCAGACAGTGCGCCATCCAGCGTGTCGCCGGCCTCGCCGCGGGGTGCGCTGCAGTCGTTCCTGCGTCTCGCCGAGGCGCGTGACTGGGTGGGCGCCGCGCAGTACCTCTCGATCCCGACGGCGGAACGCGCTCGCGCCGCGACGCTCGCGCGTCGTCTCAAGACCATCCTTGATCAACGCCTCGCGATCGACGTGCGCGCCGTCTCTGGCGCCGTCTCCGGCGATACCACGGATGGTGACGTCGGTGGAGACCGTATCGGTGTGATCACGTCGGCCAACGGCCGCGAGGATCCGGTCCGGATGGTGCGGCTGTCGGCGCCGTCGTCGGGCGGGCCCGTCCGGTGGGTCTTCTCGCAAGCCACCGTCGGGTTCATCGACGGATGGTTCGGCAATCTCGGCGCGCCGTGGCTGCGCGAGCGGCTCCCGCAAACGCTCATGCGTGTGGGTCCGTTCAACGTGTACTACTGGCAGTGGATCGGCCTTGGCCTGGCGATTCCGCTGGTGCTGCTGGTGGCGTGGGGACTCGGGGCCGTGCTGCGCAATCTGCTGGGACGCATCGCGCGACACACCGTGACCGACTGGGACGATTTGTTGCTGGAGCATCTGCGCGGACCGTTCCGGTTGTTGGCGGCGTCGTTGGCGATCGGACCGTCGCTCTCGCTGCTCGAGCTCAATACGCGCGTGGACGGCGTCCTCACGTCGTTTACGCGTGGGCTGGTGTTGCTCTCGATCTTCTGGGGGCTGCTGCGCATCATCCGGCTCGCGCAGGATCGCGTGGCGAACGCCGCGTGGGCCACGGGGCAGGGCACGCAGGCGCGTACGTTGGTGCCGCTGCTCGGCAACTTCCTGCGCGTCACGCTGGCGATCATCGCGATGCTCGTGGCGCTGGCGCAGTTCGGCTATCCCGTCGGCACCCTGCTGGCCGGTCTTGGTATCGGTGGTATTGCGGTGGCCCTGGCCGCGCAGAAAACCGTCGAGCATCTGTTCGGCAGCGTGTCGCTGGCCGCCGACAACGCGTTTCGGGTGGGTGACTGGGTGCGTGCCGGTGCGTCGGAAGGCGCCGTGGAGCGCATTGGATTGCGTTCCACGAGCATCCGCACCGTCGATCGAACCGTGGTGCGCATTCCCAACGGGCGGCTGGCCGACGAACGCATTGAAACGTTCGGTGAGCGCGATCGCATTGTGCTGAGCACCGACATCGACCTCACCTACACCACCACACCGGAACAGCTCGATCGCATCCGTGATGCGCTCGAGGCGGCGTTGCGCGCGCACCCGATGGTGTTCGCCGATATCGTGCGCGTCCACGTGGTGGGCTTCACCGACTCGGCGATCCGCATCAACGTCGTGTCGTGGTTTCTCACCACCGACTGGCAGGAATTTCTGCGGATCCGTCACGATATGCTGATTACGTTCATGCGGATCATTCGTGACAACGGATCGAGCTTCGCGTTCCCGACGCGCACCGTGTACCACGTGCAGGCGGGCGGTACGACGCCGGTGCCGAGTCTCGACGCCAGCGCGCCGGTGACCGATGCATAGCGCACGGGCGTCGTGATAACGGGACCACTCGGATTGCCGATGCTGCTCGCGCTGGCACAGAGCGACATGATCCAGGCGCCGCCGCCGCTGCTGGCCACCGAGCTGGCGGCGACGCTCCTGCAGGGGGCGATTACCACCGGCCTCGCGGCGCTGTGCGCGCATTTATACGTGCGCTATCGCCGACCGTGGTTCGGCTGGTTTGCGGTGGCGTGGAGCGTCTATGTCGCACGGCTGCTCTGCATTCTGAGCTTTCTGCTCACGGGCGAGCGGGTGTGGCTGTACTGGCATCAGGTCACCACCGGATGGACGGCGCTCGCGTTGCTCTGGTCGGCTGTCGTGTTCCTGCGACAACCCAAGGCGCGGCCGGCGTATCTGCTGTTGGCGCTGTTCCCCGCGCTCTGGTCGTACGTCGCGATCTATCAGCTCGATCATTTCCTCTGGGCCGCGCTGCCCGCGGTGTTGTTCCTGAGCGGCGCGACGATGTGGACCGGATGGGTGTTCTGGCGCCACCATCGTATTGCGCAGTCCACCGGCGCGCGCCTGCTCGCCATCTCGTTCTTCCTGTGGGGACTGCACCACCTCGACTATCCGTTCCTGCGGGCGCAGGGCGCGTGGACGCCGTGGGGCTACTACCTCGACATCTCGTTCGAACTACTGGTCGGATTCGGACTGGTGTTGTTGGTGCTGGATGATCTCGGACGCGGCGTGCGCGCCCTGTCGGCGCTCTCGGGCGACTTGCAGCGTCGCGATCGCACCACCGATCCGCTCGATGCCCTGTTGTCACGCCCGCTCGCCTTGCCCGGCGTGCGTGGCACGGCGATGTACCTGTTCGGTGCGGACGGCGCCGAGAGCGCCGCGGCCGCTGACCTGCTGGACGGTGTGCTGACGGCGTGGGGTGACGACGAACGGGCGCCCCACACTCTCAACGACGTCACACCGGCCGCCGCCGAGCCGGGAACTCGTGGACGATTCGTGCGCGGTGCGGGCTCCTGTGCTTCGTGGGAGAACTCGCACCCCGAGCAAGCGGTGCTCGATGCGCTCACGCGTATGCGGATCTCACGGCGCCCGCAGGTCGTCGCGGCCGAAGGGCGGCAGCCGTTCATTGCGGCCCTGCCGGTGGGAACGGGCACGCATCTGGTTGGCGCGCTGGTGATGGCGGGAGATGTCCGCAATCCGTTTACCGCGCTCGATGACGACTTCCTGCTCACGCTCGGACAGCAAGTGGGGGCTGCGCTCGAGCAGTCGGCGCTCGATCGCCAGCTGGCCACCCGCACGACGGCGCTCGAGCAGCTCTCGGCGCGCATGGTGCGGCAGCATGAGGACGAACGCCGCCGTCTGTCGCGTGAGTTGCACGATGAAACGGCGCAGGTGTTCTCGGCCGTGAAGATGCAGCTCGAGGCCTTGCGCCCGCTGATGGTTGAGGGGGCTTCGCCGCGTCTCGATCGTCTGCTGTCGCTGGTCGATACTGGCATCGCCAGCATTCGGCAGGTCACCAGCGATCTGCGTCCGACGCTGCTCGATGATCTGGGGCTGCGGCCGGCGCTGCATTCGCTGGTCACCGATTTCACCGAGCGCAGCGGCATTCGCGCCACGTTTAGTGCGCCGGCCATTCTCCCGCCGCTGCATCCCGACGCCGATCTCGCGCTGTTTCGTGCCCTGCAGGAGGCGCTGTCCAACGTGGTGCGCCACGCGCAGGCCACGCACGTCGACGTGCTCGTCGCAGTGGACGGCCACGGCCTGGTGCTGCGCGTACGTGACGACGGCAAAGGATTCCCCGTCGGCCGCAATGGCCGTATTCGTGATGCCGAGCATCGCATGGGCATCACCGGCATGCGCGAGCGGATCTTCGCCATCGGTGGTGATGTCGTGATCGCCAATCAGACCACGGGCGCCGAAGTGCGCATCAGTGCACCGCGCGCCGATCTTGAACGTTCACCGACGCTGCCCCCCAACGCCCAGACCCCCTCGTGAAGCAGCCCAATGACGCCGCGCCCGAGTCGACGCGTATCCGCGTGCTGATCGCCGACGATCACGCGCTCGTCCGCGAAGGATTGCGCTACGTGCTCGATGCCGACCCCGGTATCGAAGTGGTGGCCGAAGCGGCCAACGGTCGCATCGCGGTGGAGCTGGCGCAGGAGTACGTACCCGATGTCGTCGTGCTCGACATTACCATGCCAGAGGAAACCGGCTTGCATGCGGCCGCCCGCCTTCGCGCGCTGTTGCCGTCGGTGCGCATTCTCCTGCTCAGCATGCACGATCAGAGCGAGTACGTGCGCGAAGGTATGCGCATTGGCACGCATGGGTATCTGCTGAAGGATTCTGCGGGGGAAGAACTGCGCGCCGCGATTCACGCGGTCTACGCGGGCGGCACGTTCTTCAGTCCCGCCGTGGTGAAGCGTCTCACCGCGACTGAGGCGGCGCCCGTATCGGCGCCGCAGCTGCAGCTCGAGCAGCTGACGCCCCGGGAACGCGATGTGTTGGGCGGCGTGGCGCGCGGTCTCACCAACAAAGCGATCGCGGCCGAGCTGGGCATCAGTCGCCGCACCGTCGAGGCGCATCGCGAAAGTCTGATGCGAAAGCTCGAGATTCACAGCGTCGCCGGCCTCACGCGCCTCGCGCTGGAAGCCGGCTTGGTGGCCGACGCGTGACACCCCCGTGTCTATTCGGTGATCATTCTGTCGGCGCTCCGTCACGCGCGATGACGATTGTCTTTCACCATGAGCCCATGGCTGATTCGACTCGACGCGCGTGACCGCGCCTTGTTCTCCCGCCTCGCCCTGACGTCCACGACGGCCCGTTCGCGTCGCCGATTCTGGACCTCCCTGACGCACCTCGGTGGCGCCCGCGCCAGCATCGGTCTCGCCCTCGCGCAGGCGCTGGCTCCCGGTGGTTCGTTAGCGCTCGCCTGGCGCACGCTCTGCTTGCTCGGGCTGTCGCATTTGGTGGTTCAGCTGATCAAGCGCACGGTGGGACGCCCAAGGCCGTCCGCGAAGGAATCGACCGCTGCGCTGGTACTTATCCCGGATCGCTTCTCCTTCCCGTCCGGACACGCCTGCGCGGCCATGGCACTCGCCGTCGGCGTCGCGAGTGCGATACCGGCGCTGACGGTGCCGCTG
>CAMBRJ010000195.1 GCA_945870175.1 Gemmatimonas phototrophica | reverse complement strand
TGTGGCTGCAGCAGCGCGCCGTCACCCCGTTGGTGCTCGTGAGTGTGGCCGTCGGGGCATTCGTGTTCTGGACGCACCGCGAGAACATCGGTCGACTACGCCGCGGAGAGGAACGTCGCGTCGGACGGACCGCATCGTCTACCACGGGAGGTCGCGCGTGACGGACCGGCCGCTTGCTTGCGCTGTGATGGGGGGCGGGGCCTGGGGGACAGCCATCGCCGATCGGCTTGTGCGCACCGGCCATGGCGTTACGCTCTGGGCCCGCGAGGAAGACGTGGTCAACGCGATCAACGCCCGGCACGAGAACTCTCGGTTTCTGCCGAACATTTCCCTGGCGCCGGGTCTCGCGGCCAGTAGCGACATGGCGCGTGCGTTGCACGGCGCCAGCTTAGTGGTGTACGCCGCGCCTTCGCATGTATTGCGTGCGGTGGTCGCGTCGTGCGCCGGCGCGATCGCGACGGACGCGGTACTGTCGGTGGCCACCAAAGGGATCGAACGTGAGACCTTGGCGCTGATGACGGATGTCGTCGCGCAGGAAGCGCACGGCCATGCGGTGGTGGCGGTGAGTGGTCCAAGCTTCGCGGCGGAAGTCGCGCAGGGACAACCCACGGCCGTCGTGGCGGCGAGTTCCTCGCATGAGGCCGCGAAGCTGGTGCAGGGCGCGATGAGTGCCGCTGCGTTCCGCGTGTACACGAGCGACGACGTCGTGGGTGTGGAACTCGGTGGTGCGCTTAAAAACGTGATGGCGGTAGCCACGGGCATTCTCGACGGCCTCGGCCTCGGCTACAATCCGCGAGCGGCGCTGATGACGCGCGGCTTGGCGGAGATGACGCGGCTTGGCGTGTCACTGGGCGCGCGAGCTGAGACGTTTGCCGGTCTGGCCGGCCTCGGCGATCTCGTCCTGACGTGCACCGGTGCCCTATCACGCAACCGAGCCCTCGGCGTGGCGATCGGGCAGGGGCAGTCGCTTGATGAGGCGCTGGCCGGCAAAGACAGTGTGGCGGAGGGGGTGCTGAACGCGCAGAGCGCGAAAGCACTGGCCGACCGTGCCGGCGTCGAAATGCCGATCATCGACGCGACCTATCGCATTCTGTTCGAAGGACAGGCGCCGCGTGAAGCCGTTGCCGACCTGATGGCGCGCGAACTGCGCGCGGAGCGCGACTGAGGTGGCAGCCCCGCGCGGTGAGCCGATCCAGGAGTTTTACTCCATTGGCGAGGTCTGTGCACTCACCGATCTCAAGCCGCACGTCCTGCGCTATTGGGAGAGCCAATTCAAGCTGCTCAATCCCGCCAAGAATCGGAGCGGGAACCGCGTCTACGCGCGTCGCGAGGTCGAGCTGATTCTCCTCGTCAAGCACCTGCTGTACACGGAGAAGTACACGATCGACGGCGCACGGCAAAAGCTGGATGAGCATCGCAAAGGCGGCTCGCTGCGACCGGCGTCCCGTGCCGCGCTCGAAGTGGAAGCGCTCGAGAGCCTCGAGCGCGATCTGGCGGAGTTACAAGCGATTCTCCACGACCGTCCGGCACCGCGTTCCCGGTAAGGCGCCAACCGCGCACCATTTGCTCTTCGTCTATAACCCGATCCGATGCGCATTCTCCTCAGTAACGACGACGGCATTCTCGCCAAGGGATTAGGCGTGCTTGAGCAGGCCTGTCTGCCGCTTGGCGAGCTCAGCGTCGTGGCCCCCGATCGTGAGCAGAGCGCAACCAGCCATTCGCTCACGCTACACCATCCGTTGCGCCCCGTGCAGCTCGGTGAGCGCCGTTGGCAAGTGGACGGCACGCCCACCGATTGTGTCATGCTGGCGTGCGAGGCGCTGCTCGATGCGCGCCCGGATTACGTGATCAGCGGCATCAATCACGGACCGAACATGGGCGAAGACGTGCTGTACAGCGGCACGGTGGCGGCCGCGATGGAAGGGCTGGCCCTGGGCATTCCGTCCATCGCGGTGTCGTTCGCCGGCAGCGTGCTGCGCGCCGATGCCCTGCTCGAGACCCAGGTCGAGGTGCTTCGCGACCTGCTGACGCACCTCATGTCGCTCTCGTCGTTCCCACGCGAAACACTGCTGAACGTGAACCTGCCGAATCTGGCCGGCGATCAGATCAAGGGCGTCCGCCTGACCCGGCTCGGCCGCCGCGTCTTCAGCGATTCGATCACGAAGATGAAGGACCCCTGGGGACGTGAGATTCTGTGGATCGGTGGCGGTAGCGTGACGTGGAGCGGCCCGGATGACTCCGACTTCCGCGCCGTGCACGACGGCTACATCTCGGTGACCCCGTTGCACCTCGACCTCACGCACCGCGATGTGCTCGATACGGCGACGGATTGGTGGCGTCCTCTGTAGAGCCGGAGTTCCGTGGCGCGCGCCGACGTCTCGTCGAAGCGCTCCAGGATAAGGGTATCCGCGATCTCGCCGTGTTGCGGGCCATTGATCAGGTGCCCCGGCATCTGTTCGTGCCGCCCACGGTGCGCCATCGTGCCTACGAGGATTCCGCCCTGCCGATCGGCAGCGGACAGACGATCTCGCAGCCGTACGTGCATGCGCGTGCACTCGAGCAGCTGCTGCTGACGGGCAAGGAAAAGGTGCTGGAGATCGGCACCGGCTCCGCGTATCAGACGGCGTTACTGGCGGAGTTGGCGGCACAGGTGTTTTCGATTGAGCGCTTTCCGGCGCTGCTCGACAAAGCGCGTCCGTTACTACAGCAGGCCAATGTGCGTAACGTTTCGCTCTTGCTCGGTGATGGTACGCTCGGATGGCGCGAATATGGTCCGTATGACGGGATCGTGGTCAGCGCCGGTGCGCCCCACGTCCCGCCAGCGCTGGAGGAGCAGCTGGCCGAGGGCGGACGTATGCTGATTCCCATCGGCGACCGGGATGAACAGATCCTGACGCTGTTCGTCAAACGAAACGGGCAGCTGGAAGGTCGTGACATCGTTCCGGTCCGCTTCGTCCCCTTAATTGGGGCCGGTGGTTGGCCGGCCTGATGGACCTGGCCGTCGCGTGCGTTTGCGCGCGATCGCTTCGCCGCGCATCTTCGGCACTCACGGCCTGACCACGCTATGTCCTTACCCACCTCGATCCCGTCCAACGGCGCTGACCGGCGCTCGACCGCCGCGCCGTATGCGTTCCCGCACACGGGGAATGCGCCGGCTGACCGCGCTTTCGATTCCGCTCGCGTCAAGGTCGGTCCGTATGTGCCGGCGCCATGGCGAGGAACGCCCGCGTTGGATTCGGGACGGGCGGTGACGCCCCATTCGGTCGCGCCGCTCGTCGAGACGCCACGCTTCGAGACGCCACGCCCGATGACGCCGATCGTTGTGGAGGCCATGGCGGCGCCCGAGATGCCGCCGTCGTACCCGACACCGGCGTACTTCACCCCGCTGGTATCACAGGCGCAGGACGACGTCGTGGCGTCGGCTTTCGAGCTGCCCGGTACTGTCGAGGAAACAGTCGGCCGAGCGGAGGGGGCGTCCGCACCGCCGACGGCATCGCTCGAGCCAGCGGCGCCGATGCTTCCCTGGATCGATGCCTTCCTCTCGTCGACGCCGGCGATGCCGATGCGCGCGATCGACGAGCGGATCGACGAGACGATGGTCCCGGCGACGGCCTCGTTCACGCCGGCCTCGCCGGAGGCGATCGTCGAAGAGGCGGTTGCCGCCTTGTGGCCGATGCCCGCCGCCCCAGAGGCCCCGACGACGTCGGACGCATGGGCGCTCGATGACGCCGCCGAACAGATGCGGGCGCTGGCCGACGAACTCCGTGAGCCGCAAGGCCTCGCCCATGACGCGGGTGAGGCCGCTCGCCTGTTCGACGAGCCGGCATCCCCGGATCTGCTCTCGGCGTGGAGTGACGACGACATGATTGACATTATGCCGATGCAGAACGAGCGCTCCGTCCCACCCAACCGGATGCCGACGCCGGCGGCGATCAGCGCGATCGAACCGTGGGCCGATCGGGCACGTCGATCGGGGGATGAAAACGCGGAGACGGCGGCCCGAGCACTCGAGGTACTCGCGCGGCGCGTTCGCGATGGTGAAATCTCCTTGACAGGCTACGAGCCCCGCCTTGGTGACGCCGCGGCATTGGCCGCGGCGCTGGCCGCCCTGCTCGGCGTCCGTCGGTAATGGCGTTGGCGGTTCGCCGCTATCGGGTGGAAGGGGAAGTGCAGGGCGTTGGCTTTCGATGGTACGTGCGCGAGCAGGCGCGCTCACTCGAGCTCGCTGGTTGGGTCCGCAATGAACCCGACGGAGCCGTGGTGCTCGTCGCGTCAGGCGACGCGGCCGCGTTGGACGCGCTGGAGCGTCGGTTGAAAATCGGACCGCTCCACTCAACGGTCACCGACGTGGTTCGACGCGAGCTCACCAGCTTCGACGCAGCGGGCTTGCCATCGCTTTTCCTGATCGAGCGATAAACGAACGACTGCGGTAAGTTGGCACGCATGACTGCCCCTCTCCGCGACCGCCTGTCGGCCATCCTTCGGGACGTCCCGGACTTTCCCGCACCCGGGATCGTGTTCAAGGACATCACGCCGCTACTCGCCGATCCGGTCCTCATGGGCGAAGCCCTCACCGCGATGCTGGTGCCGGCTCGTCGCCTCGGCGTCACCCACGTGGTTGGCGTGGAGAGTCGAGGCTTCCTGTTCGGCATGCCGATGGCGTTACAACTCGGGGTTCCGTTCGCGCCCGCGCGCAAGCCCGGGAAGTTGCCCTGGCACACCGAGCGCGAGTCGTACGAACTGGAGTACCGGAGTGACGTGCTCGAAATGCATACGGATGCCGTCGGGGCAGGTGCCCGCGTGCTCGTGGTCGACGATGTCCTAGCGACCGGCGGAACCGCGGCGGCGACGTGCCGTCTGGTCGAACGTCTCGGCGGCACGGTCGTCGGTGTGTCGGTGCTCGTCGAGCTTGGATTTCTGCAGGGGCGCACCAGATTGCCGGATCGCGCCGTCCATGCCGTCGTCACGTTCTGAGCACGAGAACGCTCGCGCAGCCTTGAGCGCAGCGCACGAATCGGCGAGATTCGCATCGACGGTTTGGCAGACATCGCCTGCAATCCCGTCCCCGTAGCTCAGTTGGATAGAGCGGAAGTTTCCTAAACTTCAGGCCGCAGGTTCGATCCCTGCCGGGGACATCATTTCGAGGACAATGCGACCGCCCCCATACACTCCGGCGGCGTTCGGCAGTATGTTTATCGGCTATCTCCGTCCGCTCCGCGCGCCGCCGTCATGAACGGGGGGTCGGGGAATGGGCGCACCCAACTTTGCCCCTCATCGCTGGTCTTCCGCATGGCCCAGTCGTCCCGTTCCGCGTCGTCCTCCACGAGCCTCTCCGACGATCCGATGGAGAAGCTCGGCGATTGGTTCCAGTCGAACAGCCGTCCGATCGGCATGGCGGTTGGCGGCGTTGCCGTCGCCGCTTTGGCAATCTTCGGCTACCGCAGCTACTCGGCGGGCCAGAACGCGAAGGCGTCGACCGCGCTGTACGCCGCCCAGGCGCCGCTGGCACAGGGTAACCTTGACGAGGCCACGAAGGCCCTCGACAAGGTGGCCAAGAGCTACTCGGGCACGGCATCCGGCCAGCAGGCGGCGTTGTTGCTGGCCCAGGCGCTCTTCGACCAGAAAAAGTATGCCGAGGGTGTCGCCTCGCTCGACAAGGCGATGGGCGGCGCCAGCGCGGATTTCAGCGCGGCAATGGAATCGATGATCGCCGTCGGATACGAGCTGCAGGGCAAGCTGGCGGATGCGGCCACGCACTACGGCAAAGCGTCGGCGGCGGCAAAGTTCGAAAACGACAAGAACAGCTACAAAGCGTCCGAGGCCCGCAGCCTGATGGCCGCCGGCAAGAACGCGGAGGCGCGGAAGATCTGGGAAGACCTGGCCAAGTCGGACAGTCCGTCGGCGCAGGAAGCCAACGTGCGTCTCGGCGAATTGGCTGGAGCCGGCAAGGACTGACACGGCGTGCATCAATCGTCGCAGTGAAGATTTAGGAGAGGGTGTGCTGCGGCGGTCCGGAGATGTTCCGGGCCGCCGTTTTGTCTTCGGATCGAGTGCGGCTGGACAAGGCGACAGTAACGCGTCTTGAACACGTCTGAATAGCACCATTCTGTGGGTAAGTTCGACCGGATAATATGCGCATAATACATGTTATGTAAACTAATGCTGGTGGATAACTGTGGGAAAATAT
>CAMBRJ010000194.1 GCA_945870175.1 Gemmatimonas phototrophica | reverse complement strand
GCGATCGCCCACACGTCGTGACGCGCGGGCAGATTGGCGGTGACGTTGGTCCAGGTGCGACCACGATCGCTGCTCTTCACCACGTACGGCGCGTAGTCACCCCGCTGCCAGTTGTTGAGCGTCACGAACACCGTGTTCGCATCACGCGGAGAGGCATGCACGTCGCTCACGTACGTAAACTTCGGCACGCCCGGAAACGCCTCGATGCGGCGCCAGTTTTTGCCACCGTCTTCGCTCACCTGCACCAAGCCGTCGTCGGTGCCCACCCACAGCAACCCTTCCATCACCGGCGATTCATCGACCGCCACGGCGTTGCTGAGCTCCGTGGTCGAGACGTTCAGCGCCACGGAGCCGCGCGGCCACAGCTGGCCCATGATCGGCAACGAGTCGCGATTCAGATTGCGTGACAGGTCGGGGCTGATCTTGCTCCACGTATCGCCGCGGTCGTCGCTGCGGTATACGAATTGGCTCGCGAAGTAGATGCGCGCCGGATTGTGCGGGCTCATGACGAACGGCGCGTCCCAGTTGGTGCGATCGCGCACCCGTGCGGTCGGTGCAGCACGCGTGCTGTCGGGCGTTACGGCCGCCCCGGCATCGTCTCCACCGGCCGATGCCGTGGTGGGGCGGATCGCCTGTCCTCGGCCCGTGCGCATGTCGAAGCGCGACAGGCCGCCGTTCTGCGACTCGCCGTAAAAAATGTTCTGGTCTTCCATGTCGCCGCGCGCCTGGAAGCCGTCGCCGCCCACGATATTGAACCAGTCGCTGTTGCGGATGCCCCAACTGTTCGTGGTGCGCGACGGGCCGCACTGCGAAAAGTTGTCCTGCGTGCCGCCGCACACGTAGTAGAACGGTTTCGCGTTGTTGATGCCCACGCGATAGTACTGCGTGATCGGCAGCGTGGCGTGGAACTTCCATGTCTCGCCCGCGTCGTACGTTTCGTACAGGCCGCCGTCGTTGCCGAGCAGCATGTGGTTCTGGTCGAGCGGATCGAACTCGAGCGCGTGGTGATCCACGTGCACGCCCTTGTTCTCCCAGTTCGTGTTCGACCACGTGGCGCCGCCGTCGGTGCTGCGCGCCAAATTGGTGGCCACTTCGTAGAGGTGCCCCACGCGATGCGGATCGATGAACAGTTCGCTGTAGTACTGTCCGAGGCCGCTGGTGAACCAGTTCTCGCGTGCCGCGGCGGCACGAGCGCTGTCCACAGGCGCGCCGCCGCGGCCACCGGCGCCACCACCGGCGCCACCACCGGCGCCACCGCCGGCCGCCGGTCCACGACCACCCGCCGCCGCGGCATTCTTGCCGAAGCGCGCCCACGTCGCGCCGTCATCGGTGGATCGGTACAGTCCCGACTGCGTGCCTGACGCTTCGATGAATGCGAACAGCTGCGTCGGTTGCGTGCGACCCTCAATCGCGAGGGCGGCGCGTCCCACGTCGCCGGTGGGCAGGCCGTTTGCCAGCTTCGTCCACGTCTTGCCGCCATCGGTGGACTTGTGCAGGCCGCCTTCCGGGCTGCCGCCGATCGCCTGGCCGACATGCCGACGTCGCGGATACGCCGCGGCGTACACGACGTCCGGATTCTTCGGGTCGAGCACCACATCCGTGATGCCGGTGTTCTCGCTGATGAACAGACTGCGCGTCCACGTCGTGCCGCCGTCGGCCGTCTTGTACAAGCCGCGCTCGCCGCCGGCGGAGAAGAGCGGACCCTGTGACGCAACAAACACCACGTCGGAGTTGCGCGGATCCACGACGATCTGACCGATATGCTCCGACTGCGCCAGCCCGCTGCGCGCCCACGTCTTGCCGGCGTCGGTCGACTTGTACAGCCCGTCGCCGAAGTGCGCGCTGCGCTGACTGTTGTTTTCACCCGTGCCGAGCCAGAGCACGTCGCTGTTCTTGGGATCGATCACGATGCAGCACGAGTTATGCGTGCCGCCATTGTCGAAAATCGGTGTGAACGAGGCGCCGCGATTCGTCGTCTTCCAGATGCCGCCGAACGCGGTGGCGATGTACCACGTGCTCGGATGCTTTGGGTCAATCTTGATGTCGGCGATCCGCCCCGTCACCAGGCCGGGTCCGATGGAGCGCAACTGAATCCCTTGCAGCGCCTCGGCGGTCAGCGCTGGTGCGGCCGGCGTCGCGTTCGCAGCCGGGCGTTTGGCGCCGCGTTGGGCCGCCACCGGGGACGACGACAGCAGCGCGGTAACGGCCAGCGCCAGGGCGCCGAACAGTGAGGATCTGGTGATGCGAGGGCGCGAAGGCATCGGCTCAGTTGGAAAGGGACGTGGTGTCGACCGGTGTCGATGAGTCGGCATCGGTCGCGGGAACACCGCAGGTGGGGCAGTACGGATAGAACGCATTCTTGCGCGTGTGGCAGCTGCCGCAGTGGTCGTACAGGCGCAGGCCGCAGTGCACGCAGAAGTTGCTGGGATTTGCGGGGCCGCCCGCGATCGCCCGCTCACACCCCGGGCAGACGCCGGCACCGATGCGGCGGAGCGCCTCTTCGTAGGGGAGCGATCGACGACGCTCGCCCTCGCTTTGCTGCTCCACGCGCTGACGCTGCGCGAGATAGCGACGCATCGCGCGAATCACGTACACGCCGACGACGGCGCTGGCGATAATGCCCACGCCGTAGCGCACGTAGCCGCCGTAGCTGGGGAGATGCGGCACGAGCTCGACGAAGAATGCGAACACGGCGAACAGCACGAAGCCGCGCAGCAGCGGCCAGTACTCACTGCGGCGCTGGCGCGCCACCAGCCAGCCGGCGAGGAGCAGCAGCGGGAGCGTCAGGGCCAGCCGCACGCCGAACACGCGCAATTCCTGCGAGAAGCGCGCCTTCTCGAACGGCCCGCGTGCCGCGAGTTCGAGATCGATCGCGCGTGCGCGGTTGTTCTCGATCGCTTGCGTGATGGCGAGTAAGCGCTCGTCGAGTTGCTCGACGGCTGATTCCGCTTCGCGTTCCTCGCGCTTGAGCGAGTCCAGCAGGCGGGTGCGCGACACGACCTCCGGATCCTGCGACGGATCCGTCGTCGCGGTCCGCGTGGCGATCCATGTGTCGAACGTTTCGCGCTGCGACGAATAGCTGTTGCGTGCCACCGCGTGGCGCTGGGAGGCGCGCTCGCGCTCGTCCTGCGTCGTGCGTTGCCGCGTGACGAGCGAATCGCGCGCGCCGATCAGCGGCACGCGCTCGAGCGGATCCACGAACTCCGAGAGCGAGATCTGCTGATCGACGCCCGGCAGCTCGCCCACGATCTTGCCGCCGAGCCCAATCAGGAAGCCGGCGAACGTGACCGAGACCGCCCACATCGCCAGCGCGAACAGCTTTTCAGGAACGCGAAAGGAACGGAACACGATCAGCTCCGGGGCAGGTCGCACAGAAGATCACGAACCAGGTCCACGACGAGGGCCGTCGGGACACGTTCGATCGGGTGGGGCACATCTCGGCGGACATGCGCCGCTGCCTGGCCCAACGGTGTGAGTTCGTACCCGGGCATCTCCACGCGAGGCACGCGGGTCACGGACTCGCTCGGAAGCGAACTCAGCATTTCAACGGTGACGTGTGCATGTGCAATAGATACCGAGGTGAACAGTAAAAGCGCCACTGACCGGCGGCGCAGCGAGCGCTCATGATTGTTTAGATTCTCCGTATTGGCCCTTCGGGCCCCTTGGAATACTGCACACCGCGTAGCCCCATGACCACCGAACTTTCGACGATACTAGCGTTCATCTCGGTCGCAGTCATCGCGATCGCGGCGATCGGAGTTTGGTGGATCAATCGTACCCCAACGTTTCGGCGCGACGCGTCCGAGACGCTGCCGCTCTTCACCGGGCTGGCCACGTCGGGCCTGGCGACTGTTCCGGAGCCGCCCGTCGTTCGTTCACCCGCCGTTCGTTCACCGGAGATGCCTTCTTCGCTTGAACATCCAACGCGGGCCCGTCGGGTCACGACGCCGTCCGAGGCGGCGGTCGACTCGCGTGTGACGAACCGCGAATTCAACACCATCCCTTTGGCGCCGCCGATGGCGCAACCCGTCGCGCTGGCGCGCCCCTCGGCCGTGCGGACGATGAATGCGCCGGTCCTCAGCGATGCTGGCGTTCCCGGCACGATGGTGGAAGGGCATGCCATCCGATTCAGCGTACCGATCGAGGGGACGATGCAGTTCCTGCCGGGACGCCTCGTGATCGGTACCGGCGTCGACGCCGGTCGCGAGATTCGCTTTGTGCACGTGCCGGGGCCGAACGGGACCGATGTGACATTCGGACGGACTGAGGGCGCGTTATACCGCCATATCCAGCTGAGCGACCTGACGGTGAGTCGTCAGCATGCCGTAATGCAGTGGCGCGGCGGCCACTGGTATCTCCGCAATCTCTCGCACACCAATCCTGTGGCGCGGAACGGCGCGGTACTCGATACCGTCGACGCGCCGTGTCTGCAGGACGGCGACCGCATCGAAATGGGCGAAGTGGTCTTCACGTTTCGGGGTCGTTGATGGACTACGACTTCGAAGACGATGTGGTTAGTGATCTCGACGAGTACACGATCCTCGGTGAACTCGGGCGCGGCGGGAGCGCGATTGTCTATCGGGCCCGCGATCGCGATCTGTTCCGCGACGTGGCCATCAAGGTCGTGCGTCCGCGATTCGCCGCCCAGGCCGATGAGGCCATCGAACGGCTCGCGCGCGAAGCCCGCACCGTCGCGCGTTTGCAGCATCCGAATATCGTCACGGTACATGCGGTCAAGCGACTGCGCGACGGTGGGTTGGCACTCGTCATGCAGCTGGTGCCCGGCCGGACGCTGAAGCAGGCCATTCAGGAGGACGGCCCGTTCGCCCCCGAGCGCGCCGAGCGCGTGTTGAAAGACGTGGCGGAGGCCCTCGCGTTTGCGCACGCGCACGGAGTGGTCCATCGCGACGTGAAGCCCGAGAACGTCTTCCTCGATGCCGACACCGACCGGGCCCTGCTGAGCGACTTCGGCATCGCACACTCGGCCGAGTTTGACTCGCGGTTAACGATGACCGGTGCCGCGATCGGCACGCCGGCGTACATGGCACCCGAGCAAATCGATGGCGGGCCGGCGAACGCCCGCTCCGATCTCTACAGCCTTGGCTTGCTGACGTGGGAAATGCTCACCGGCGAGCGCCCGTGGGAGGGCGAGGCCCTCTACAACGTGATCTTCAAGCAGAAGCACGAAGAGCTGCCGGCGATCGAGGCGCTGCGCCCGGGCGAGGTGCCGCCGCGTTTGCAGTACATCACGGAACGCATGCTGCAGAAGAAGCCGGCCGCCCGCTGGGCCGGAGCCGATGGGCTGCTCGTCGCGCTCAATGCGTGGGTGGTTCCCAGCGACTGGCGACAGTGGGAAGAGTCGCACCGGCGGCGTCGCGAACGGGAGAAGGCGAAGCCACGCCTGGTGCCGGCCGCGAAGAGCGCGAGTGCCGACGCGACCGTGAAGTTCGCGCGACCCACGGGAGTCGGCGCGGACGCCGCGCCGACGGCCGCGCCCGTGCCAATGGCGCTCGTTCCGGCGGCGGCGATGGTGGTACCTACCGACACGTCCTCGGTGGACGACGAAGCGCCGTCGTGGGCCTCTACGGAGGCGCCGTCGCGTCGGGGGCGCTGGTGGGTCGCGGCGGCGTTCGTCCTCGTGACCGCCGGTGGTGGATACGCCTACGTCTCACGGCCGCAGGACGCACCCGCCGCGCGCCGCGCACCGCCCGCGGTCATGGCCGACGCGGGCAACATCGAGCTGCCGATCGTGGCCACGCCAGACACGACGTCGCCAGCGGTCAACGACTCGGCGCGGCGCTCCGGTGCGGGCACGGCCGGAGCCGGCGATTCCATGGCCACGCCGGTTGTCGCCACGCCTGTTGTCGCCACGCCAGACGTGGCAACCCGAGGTGCGGCCACGACCGCGACGCCAGCCAGCATGTCGGCGCGCGCTCGTGAGGCGTTTGTCGCGGACTCCATCGTCGGGATGCGCGCCTGGCGTGCGGCGCGCAGCGCGGCGCGGCGCGACGCGCAGGTGGCCGCGGAGTCGGCGGCCGGTGCTACGGCCTCGGTGGCCCGTGCCACGGCCTCGGTGGCGGCCGCCGTCACGCGCCCCACCGACGATCCGGGCGTCATCGCCGCTGGTGGCCGTCACTCCTGTGCCCTCCTCTCGGGGAAAGTCCTGTGCTGGGGCGCGAACGATCGCGGTCAACTCGGCGACGGCGAC
>CAMBRJ010000193.1 GCA_945870175.1 Gemmatimonas phototrophica | reverse complement strand
TCCTTCATCCGCTGAAAACTATCGGGGCGGCCCGCTAGATTCCGCATCTCATGCCCGCAACCGCACAGACCACGACATCCACCGACGACGACGCGCTCGGCAAAGCGTACGACGCGCGCCTGGTGCGGCGACTGTTGGCCTACGTGCGCCCGTATCGTCCGCTGGTGGTGGCGGCACTGGCCTGCATCGTCATCCAGTCCGGAATGCAGTTAGTTGGACCGCTGCTCACTCGCTGGGTCATCGACCGGGCGTTGCCGTCCCGGGACGTGGGGCTGGTGGTGCAGGTGGCGCTCATGTACGCCGCGCTGCTGGTGGCCCAGTTCGGGGCCGCCTTCGGCGAGACGATGACCACGTCACTGCTGGGGCAGCGGGTGATGCGCGATCTGCGTCGGGAACTGTTCGAACGGTTGCAGCGCCTCCCGGTCTCCTACTTCGACCGCAACCCGGTGGGGCGATTGGTCACGCGGGTGACCAGCGACGTCGAGGCGCTCAACGAGCTGTTCACGTCCGGTGTGGTGGCTGGGGTGGGCGACCTCTTCACGTTGCTCGCCATCGGCGTCGTGATGCTCGCCGTCGACTGGCAGCTGGCCATGGCGGCCTTCGTGGTCATTCCGCTGGTGCTGATCGCGTCGCGGGTGTTTCAGAATGCGGTGCGCACCGCGTATCGGGATATTCGCACACGCCTGGCGCGCCTGAACGCCTTCGTTGGTGAGCGCATCGGCGGCATGCGCATCGTACAGCTGTTCGGGCGGGAGGCGCACGAGGTCGGTCGCTTCGATGCCCTCAACCAGTCGCATCTCGATGCCCACGTCACGTCGATCCGGGTGTACGCCCTGTATTTCCCGGTCATCGAGTTCCTCACCACCTTTGCCCTGGCCAGTCTTCTCGTGACCGCCGGCTTCCGGGTGGGGAGCAGCGCGATCACGGTCGGCACGGTGGCCGCCTTCCTGCAGCTGGTCCGTCGCTTCTTTCAGCCGCTGCAAGATCTCTCCGAGAAGTACAACATCCTGCAGGGTGCCATGGCCGCCTCGGAGCGCATTTTCGGCCTCCTCGATACGCCGGTGGCAGCGGGCGTCGCCGCCACGCCCGACCGTGACGCGCGGGTCGGCGCCCTGCGTGCGGCTGGCGTGACCGTGGTGTTCGAGGATGTGTGGTTCGCATACGACCGGGAGCAGGGGGTCGCCGAGGATCATGCGCCAACGTCCCAGCGGCCGGCGTCTGCGCTGCGGCCGGCGTCTGCCGACCACCCCGAGGCCGGGGGCCGGTGGGTGCTCAAGGGCGTCAGCTTTCGCGTGGCGCCCGGCCAGGAGATCGCGCTCGTGGGGCACACGGGCGCGGGCAAGACCACCATCGTGAACCTGTTGCTCCGTTTCTACGAGCCGCAGCGCGGACGCATTCTGGTGAATGGCGTCGATATCCGGGAACTCCCGGTGGACGTGCTCCGCTCGGTCATCGGGTATGTGCAGCAAGACATCTTTCTCTTCGCGGGCGACGTGGCCGGCAACCTCCGGCTCGATGCCGACATCGACGACGAGACGCTCGCGGCGTCGGCGGCGCGGGTGGGCGCCGATCGGGTCATCCAGCGGCTCCCCGGTGGCTGGCACCACGAGCTGGCGGAACGCGGGGGCGGGGTGAGCGTCGGCGAGCGGCAGCTGTTGGCCTTTGCCCGTGCCGTGGCCGCCGATCCGGCCCTGCTGATCCTCGACGAGGCCACCAGCGCCGTCGACTCGCATATCGAGGCAGAGATCCAGCGGGCGGTCTCGGAGCTCATGCGCGGCCGCACCACGATCGCCATTGCCCACCGGCTCAGCACGATTGTCGACGCCGACGAAATCCTCGTGCTCCATCACGGCGAAGTCGTGGAGCGGGGCACGCATCGCGAGCTGCTGGCCCGTGAGGGGCTGTACGATCGGCTCTTTCGCCTGCAGGTCGGCGAGCGGGACGCCCCCGAATCGGAGACCGGGCAGGCCCCCCAGCCCGAAGCGCCGCCCTCTGCCGTGGAGGCGGATCTGGCGGCGAGCTCGGCGACGCGCTTGCCAACCGACGCAACTCCCGGGTAGCTTCGCTTCTCTGCTCTACGTCCCCTTCGTCATTCTCGGTCAGACCTCTTCCTATCCACGTGCAGCTATCCGTCGCCGCCGGCACAGATGTCGGGCGCATTAGGGCAGGCAATGAAGACAGCCTTTATGCGGACGCCGATCAGGAGCGAGGGCTCTTTATCGTTGCGGATGGCATGGGCGGTCACGCCGCAGGCGAAGTGGCCAGTGAGATGGCGGTGCAGATCGTTGCGCGCGACCTCACTGATGTCCGCGACCTGACCGGCGACCTGCCGCTCTCTCGTATGGGTGAAGCGCTCAGGGCCGCCAATCGGGCCATCTACGAGCGCACCATTCAGGAAGCCGACAAGCAGGGGATGGGCACCACCGCCTCCTGCATCGTGATCGGACAGGGACGGTGGATTATCGGCCATATCGGTGATTCGCGTGTGTATCTCCTCCGTGACGGCAGCCTGCGCCAGCTCACCAAGGACCATTCCTACGTGCAGGAGCAGGTCGACGCCGGTTTCCTCACGCCGGAGCAGGCGCGCTATCACCCCTACAGCAACGTGATTACCCGTTGCGTCGGCGCCAACGCGGCGGTCGAAGCCGATGTACTGCACGGGGAGATCCAGAATGGCGATCTCTATCTCTTGGCATCGGACGGTCTCACCGGCATGGTCGAGGATCCACAGCTCAAGACGATTCTCGAGTCCAAGCAGACGCCCGGTCGCATGGTCGACGCGATGATCACCGAAGCGAATCGCCGCGGTGGACTCGACAATATCACGGCCATCGTCGTCCAGGTGCTGCAGGTCCACGGCACCGGCAGTACTGGCACCACAGGCGAGCAGGCGGCCGTTTCGCATGCCTGACGAGTCGGTCGGGGAGATTGCCGAGCTGTACCTTGGCAATCTTCTCTATGCGATCGAACGATGCGCCGTGTCGCTCGAAGCCGACGAGAAGCCGCTCGATGCCGCCTTTTACCGTGGCATCGGGCGTAAAATGGCCGACGCGCACGGGCGCACGAAGCCCCCTTCTCCTGACTCCCGCTGACCCGACCGCCCATCATGTTCCATTCGCGTCTTCGCGCCGGCGTCATCGCCGGCCTCTCGGCGGCCCTTGTGGCCTTGGCGTCGACCCCGGCGCGTGCCGCCGCCATGAGTGCGCGCTGCGCGGTGGCGGCGGACAGCACCCTGCTCGCGCTGTTCAGCAGTGGGCAGAGCTTCCCCGACTTCCTCGCCGCCGCCAAGGCGCGCCGTGAGGGGTGGCTCAAGATGGCCGACAGCGCCCGGGTGGATGACGCGCTCGTGGCCCGCGCCAAAGCCGTAGGCGGCACCTGGCATCTGCTGGTGGTCGCCATCGACGCCTGCGGCGACTCGATGAACAACGTGCCCTATTTGGCGAAACTGTCGGAGTCGGTCCCGGGGCTCGACCTCCGCATTGTGCTGCCAGTGAACGGACGGCCGGTGCAGGACACTCACCGCTCGCTCGACGGTCGCACCGCCACACCCACGATTGTGCTGCTGGACAGCACGGGGAACGACGTGGGGTGCATCGTGGAGCTGCCGCGCGAGATCCGCGACTGGGCGCACGGTGTTCGCGGCACGGTCAGCAGCGATTCACTGCATGCCGGCATCCGCAGCTTCTACGCGGCCAATCGCGGCGTGGCGATCACCACCGAAGCGGTGGAGATGCTGGAAGCGGCGAAGGCCGGATCGCCGCGCTGCTCGCGCGGCCAGCGCTAGCCGAGGAGCGCGGTCCCGGCGTCGAGTCGAGCCCGCACCACCTCGGCGTCTTCGCGCAGCGCTGACAGGACGCGCTCTTCAGGAACTGGCGCCCGATCGGTCGTGAACACCCGGAGTCGACGAGCGCTTCGATAGAGTTCGTCGCTGAGTCGGGGCAGGTTGATCGCGCCCTCCCAGCCCGCGGCGGTGAGTTGCTCTACGCGGCCATCGCGCCGCTGCATCGGAATGTCGAGCCCCAGCATCTGCGTCTTGGCGGGATAATCGAGCAGGAGCGCGCCCGCCGGAAGCCCGAGCTCATGGGCGAAGGCATCCTCGACGCGACGCGTGAGATGGAAATCGCTGGCGATCCATTCGCCCACGTCCTCGCCCAGCGTGGCGGCGGGGCACTCGTACGCCCGCTTGTGCAGCCGTCGGAAGCGCAGGCCGTCGAGCATCGCGCGCGCTTCGGCCGGCAACGAGGGCACGTCGAGATGCACCAGGAGCCCTTCGTCGGTGAACTGAGCGACCTTGTCGGCTGCCACATGACCGGAGTCGAGGGCGACCGCGACCAGTCGCTTGTACATCGCGGTCGCACTGCGCACCGCATGGTGCCAATACACGTTGCGATACATCTGGTACTTCGCGAAGAGCAAAGATTCGAGCGCCGAGAGCCCCTTCTCGTGCACGCCGATCATGCGCGTGGTGCGGTCGGGCGTCTGCACAATCACGAGGGAGTTGAGCAGGCGATCCACGTCGATTTCACCGTAGGGCACACCGCACATGGTCGCGTTGCGTTTCAGATACTCGATCTTGTCGAGATCGAGCGACCCCGAGATGAGTCCCTGCAAGGCATCGGTGCTGCGACCGGTGATCAGCGCGAACACCTCCTCGGGGGCGGAGTCGCCGAGGGCGTCGCGGAGCACACGGGCCACCGGTCCGGAGGTGATCAGCGGATACGCCACCTGTTCGTGGTGGGTGACGCCGATCTCCTCGAGGGCGTGCGAGACCGGATAGTGCCCCACGTCGTGCAGCAGGGCGGCCGCCCGCACGATCTGCTGGGCACGCGCATCGATGCCCTCGAGGGCTCCCCGTTCTTCGAGCAGGCGCAGGGCGACCCCGGCGAGGTGCCAGGCCCCGAGCGCGTGCTCGAATCGGGAATGCGTCGCTCCCGGATACACCAGGAACGCGAGACCCAGTTGGCGCACATAGCGCAGCCGCTGGACGACGGGCGTTTCGAGGAGCGCCAGCGCGAGCGGATCGAGCCGGATGTTGTTCCAGAGTGGATCGCGAAGAATCTCCATGCCCAAACATATGAAGCGGGGCCGTCAGCGGGGCATCAGCGGCGTAACTCCGGGGTAATCCGGCCGAACCGACATTCCAACGAAATCACCACGCCCCGTGTAATGGGCGTAGGCCGTCCGACGTCGGATTCCCCTCTGAAAAGACGTCAAAATCCGCTCTTAACGCGGGTGCTCTTTCCCCGTCTACCCTGACGTGACCCATACCTCTATTTTTCTCAGACGGCTCCTCGGCGCCCTCGGACTGCTCCTCGTGTGCAGTCTGCAGTTGGCCGCGCAGGCCGTCGATATCATCCGCGGGCGCGTCCTCGGTACGGACGCGCAGGCGATTCCCAATGTGCTCGTCACGGCGACGACGCTCAGCGGCAACGTCAGCCGCTCGTCCCGCACCGACAAGAACGGTCGCTACACCATCTCCTTCCCCGGCGGGGAAGGCGACTACTGGGTGACCTTCTCGGCGGTCGGCTTGGGTCCGCGTCGCTATCAGGTGAAGCGCACGGCCGATCAGGAAATCCTGATTGCCGACGCCCGCATGGCGCCGGCCACCATCACGCTCGACGCCGTGCAGGTCACGGAGCGGGCCGGCGCGTCGCGTTCCGATACGGTGTCCGATGTGTCCGGTACGGAAAAGGCGGTTGACGATGCCGCTGCCGGATTCCTCACCGCCGATCAAATGGGCGACTTGGCCGCGATGGCCTCGGCGATTCCTGGTGTGCAGCTGCTGCTGGGTGCCGACGGCGCCGCCGATGCCTTCTCGGTGTTCGGCCTGGGTGGCGATCAGAACAATACGCAGCTCAACGGCCTCAACTTCGGCGATGCCGCCCTGCCGCGTGATGCCAGCGTGATGACGTCGCTTGCCACGTCGTCATACGACGTGTCGCGTGGTGGCTTCTCCGGTGGTCAGCTGCAGGTGCGTACGCGATCGGGCTCGAACTTCATCCGTCGCAGCTTGAGCGGCAATCTCATAACGCCGCAGATGCAGTGGCTCGATCAGACCGGTCTCGCCACGGGTCAGCAGTATACGAACATGTCGCTAGGCGGTTCGGCGTCGGGACCGATCAAGGCCGACCGCGCTTTCTTCAACACGTCGTTTCAGTATGACCGGCGACTGCAGGATCTGCAGACGCTGTTGAGCGAAAGCTCGCTGGGC
>CAMBRJ010000192.1 GCA_945870175.1 Gemmatimonas phototrophica | reverse complement strand
CGAGGGGAAGAAACTATACGTTCCGATCGTCGCGGCTTCACCGGCCATCACCTTCACGCCGTTGATCAGTCGGCTCGCCCCGATGGACTGGGCGGCATCCTCGATGACCGGACGTCCCTGCGCGGCCTCGTTGACCTGCTCGATCGCGGCCATCTGACCGAACAGATCGACGGCAATCACGGCCTTGGTCTTCTCGCCGATGCCCGCACGGATCGCGTCGGGAGCGATGTTGAAGGTGCGCGGATCGATGTCGACAAAGACGGGGCGCGCCCCGACATTATGCACCGCGCCGGCGGTGGCAAAGAATGTGAACGGCGTGGTCACGACCTCGTCGCCTGCCCCAACGCCGAGCGCACGCAACGCAAGGAGCAGCGCATCGGTGCCATTGGCACAGCCCACCGCGTACTTGACGTGCGAGAGTCCGGCCACGCTGCACTCGAGCTGAGCCACGGGATCGCCGAGGATGAACGCCTGCTGATCCACGACGTCCATGACGGCCGCGACGACTTCATCACGGATGGTGGCGTGCTGCGCCTTGAGATCGAGAAGAGGAACGGCCATGACGGATTGGTTCAGATGTTGGCGCGAAGCGGCAGGGGCACGTCACGACCGGTCTTCGCCGATTCGTAGATCCCCAGAATGAGTTCGAGCGACTTGCGACCGGCACGACCGTCCGTATCGGGGCGCGCGTCACCACGCAGCACCGACTCGACATTGCGGTAGTACCCTTCATGCCCGAAACCGTACACGCTTGGCGGACTGGTGTTCGCCTGTTCGACGAGCTTGTCGTCGTCATCGTAATCGGCAAAGGTCCAATGCTCGACCTTATTGACCGCCGTCCCGCCGATCTTGACGCTGCCCGTCTCGCCCAAGATGGTAATCGACCCTTCGAGATTCCGGGGGAAGGTCAGCATCGTGACTTCAATGACGCCGATCGCGCCAGAGCGGAACTTGAGCACCGCGGCGCCGCTGTCCTCCGCCTCGATGCGCCGTGCCATCGTCGCGGTCTTGGCCATCACGCTTTCGACGGGCCCAACCAGCCACTGCACGAGATCGACGTAGTGCGACGCCTGATTCATGAACGCGCCGCCGTCGAACTCCCACGTCCCACGCCAGGGCGCCTGATCGTAGTAGTCCTGCGGTCGTGTCCAGCGCACCGTGCAGTTGGCCATGTAGATCCGCCCGAAGCGTCCGCTATCGATGGCGCGCTTGAGCAGCACGATCGGCGGATTCAGGCGGTTCTGCTTCACGACGAACAGGTGCACATGCTGGTCGTCGCATGCCTGCACGAGCGCGTCGGCCGCCGCGAGCGAGATCGCCATCGGCTTCTCCGAGATCACGTGACGACCGGCCTTAGCCGCGAGAATCCCGTGCTGCGGATGCAGGCCGGACGGCGTGGCGATGATGACCGCGTCGCTCTCGACCTCCGCCAGCATCAGTTCGTAGCTGGTGAACCAGGGCACGCCATACTGCAGACCAGCCTGCTCCGCGCGCTCGGCGACGAGATCGCACACGGCCACGAGCTCGAGACCCGGGAGTTTCGCGAGCGCCTCGAAGTGATTCTTGCTGATACGACCGCAGCCCAGCAGGGCGACACGGATACGCTGTCCCGCGGGAATGACTTTCTTCGTCATGCGTTCTCCTCAAGGCGAACGACCACGTCACCATGCCGTTCGTACCGCACCTCGGTGCCTGGACAGCGCAGTAGCTCGTGCGCGCCCTCGGCTCCGGCCAGGCTCATCGACTGCAGCTTCTGTCCATCTTCCGACATCCAGCCGATCCGCTTGCCCGGCACGCCCGCGACGAGCGCATAGTCGGGGACATCGCGATTGACGACCGCGCCGGCCGCTATGAAGGCGAAGCGTCCGATCGTGACGCCGCAGACAACCGTGGCATTCGCCCCGATCGTCGCCCCGCGGCGCACGAGGGTGCGGCGGTACTCATTCTTCCGAGACACGGCACTGCGCGGATTGTACACGTTGGTGAAGACCATCGACGGGCCACAAAACACGTCGGCCTCAAGTTCCACGCCTTCGTACAAGGAGACGTTGTTCTGAATCTTGGCATTCTCGCCGATCACGACGCCGTTCATCACGACGACGTTTTGTCCAAGCGAGCATCGCGGTCCGATCACGGCACCGCCGAGCACGTGGCAGAAATGCCAGACTCGTGTCTCCGCACCGATCACCGCACCCGCGTCGACATAGGCCGACTCGTGCACAAGCGCGCCTTCGCCGAGCACCGCGCCAGGTGCGACGTTGCCCTGTCCCGCCGACGCGACCATGCCCGGGATGCTCACGCCGCACCCACGGTGGCCGTTCGCGCGGCGAGCGAGGCCGCCAGAATCACGTGCCACTCCTGCAGCGAGCGCACACCGGGCTCGCGCGACTGACGCGCGGCAATGGCTTCGGCCGCGGCGCTGGCCGCCGAGAGGGTGGTGGTGTACGGCACGCGGTTGCTGATCGCCGCCTGGCGCAAGCGCTCGTCATCGGCCTGTGCGTGTTTGCCGAGCGGGGTGTTCACGAGCAACTGAATCTCGCCGTTCAAGATCATGTCGACGCCGTGAGGCCGGCCTTCACTGACCTTGAGTACTGACTGAACGGGGATGTCGCGATCGCGCAGATACGCGGCGGTCCCACTCGTCGCGTAGAGCGTGAATCCAAGTTCGTGGAACCGCGCCGCGAGCTTCGCGGCGCTCGGCTTGTCGAAATCGTTCACCGTGATGAAGACCGCGCCTGTGCGCGGGAGTGCGTTGTCGGCGGCCAGCTGCGACTTCATGAACGCGGTGCCGAAGTCTGCGTCGATGCCCATGACTTCACCGGTGGAGCGCATTTCTGGGCCGAGTACCGGATCAAACTCACGGAACTTGTTGAACGGGAAAACGGCTTCCTTCACACTGAAGAAGGGCGGCACGATTTCCGCGGTGAAGCCGACTTCCGCCAACGTCTCCCCCAGCATCAGGCGGGCGGCGACGGAGGCGAGCGAGACGCCGATGGCCTTCGACACGAACGGCACTGTGCGCGAGGCACGCGGGTTCACTTCGATGACGTAGACGACGCCGTCCTTGTACGCGTACTGCACGTTGATCAATCCGACAACGCCAAGTCTCTTGGCGAAGGCGACCGTGTGCGCGCGCATCTGATCGGCCGCTTCCTTCGGAATCAGATACGGCGGCAGCACACAGGCCGAGTCACCGGAGTGAATGCCGGCACTCTCGATGTGCTCCATGACGGAACCGATCACGACATTCGTGCCATCGGAGAGTGCATCGACATCGGCCTCGAATGCATCCTCGAGGAACTTGTCCACCAGCACCGGGCGGTCTTCGCTCACGCGTGCCGCGCGCTCGAAGTACCCCCGCAAGGACGCGGCGTCGTGCACGATCTCCATCGCGCGTCCACCAAGCACGTATGACGGACGCACGAGCACCGGGTACTCGATGCGGTTGGCGATCTCGACCGCCTCATCGACGCTGGTGGCGGTTCCGTTCGCGGGCTGGGCGATCCCTAGTTCGCGCACGATCGCTTCGAAGCGGCGACGATCCTCGGCGGCGTCGATCGCGTCGGGTGAGGTGCCGAGGATGCGCACTCCGGCCGCCTCGAGCGGACGCGTGAGCTTGAGGGGCGTCTGGCCGCCGAGCTGCACGATGACGCCGAGCGGGTTTTCGCGATGCACAATCTCGAGCACGTCTTCGAGCGTGAGCGGCTCGAAATACAGCTTGTCGGAAATATCGAAGTCGGTGGAGACGGTCTCGGGGTTCGAGTTCACCATGATCGTCTCATAGCCGCGTTCGCGCAGCGCCAGCACCGCACGCACGCAGCAGTAATCGAACTCGACCCCCTGACCGATGCGATTGGGACCGGAGCCGAGGATGATGACCTTCTGACGGCCTTCGGTGGCGGCTTCGCTCTCCTCGTCGTAGCAGCCGTAGAGGTACGGCGTGCTGGAGGGGAACTCGCCCGCACACGTATCGATCATCTTGTACGACGGTCGCACCCCGAGCGACCAGCGCAACGCGCGGGCCTCATGTTCGGTGACGCCGCGCAATGCGCCAAGCTGTCGATCAGAGAATCCGAGGCGCTTCATGCGACGCATGGCTTCTGCATCGATTGTCGCCTCGTGTTGGTACTCGGCCTCGGCGACGATCAGCTCGTGCAATTGGTCGAGGAACCACGGATCGATGCCAGTGATCTCGTGCAACTCCACAGTGCCCATTCCCAGCAGCATGGCGTGCTTGAGCTGATAGACACGCTCTGGTGTGGGTCGCCGCAGCGCGCCACGAAGCTCTTCCTTCGAGCCTTCGACGAGTCTGTCATCAACGAGCCGTTCACCGACCGTCCATCCACTGCGTCCCGTTTCGAGGGCACGAAGCGCTTTTTGGAACGCCTCCTTGAAGGTGCGGCCGATCGCCATCGACTCGCCGACGGACTTCATCTGGGTGGTGAGGCCTGGATCGGACGACGTGAACTTCTCGAAGGCGAAGCGCGGGCACTTGACGATCACGTAGTCGAGCACCGGCTCGAAGCTGGCGGGCGTCGTCTTGGTGATGTCGTTCGGCACTTCATCGAGCGTGTAGCCAACGGCGAGCTTCGCACCGATGCGGGCAATCGGAAAGCCGGTCGCCTTGGAGGCGAGCGCCGACGAGCGCGACACGCGGGGGTTCATCTCGATGACGATCAACTCGCCATCCTTTGGATTCACGGCAAACTGAATATTGCAACCGCCGGCGTCGACGCCGATCTCGCGAATGATGGCCACCGCCGCATCGCGCATCACCTGATACTCGCGATCGGTGAGCGTCATCGCGGGCGCCACGGTGATGGAATCCCCGGTGTGCACGCCCATCGGGTCGAAGTTCTCGATGGAGCAGACGATGACGACGTTGTCGGCGCAATCGCGCATGACTTCGAGCTCGTACTCCTTCCAGCCGAGGAGCGAGCGCTCGATGAGTACGGAGCCGACCGGCGACAAGTCGAGGCCGCGGCGCACCATCGTTTCGAACTCGTCGCGGTTGTACGCGATGCCGCCGCCGGTGCCGCCGAGCGTGAAGGACGGGCGGATGACGGACGGAAAGCCCGTCTCTTCAACGCCAGCGATCGCTTCTTCGAGCGTGGTGACGGTACGGCCGGTCGGACACTTGAGTCCGATTCGAATCATCGCTTCGCCGAAGAGCTTGCGGTCTTCCGCGACGCGAATGGCCCGTGCGTTGGCGCCGATGAGTTCGCAGCCGTACTTCTCGAGCACGCCGCTGTCGTGGAGCGCGAGGGCGACGTTGAGTGCCGTTTGTCCACCCATGGTGGGGAGCACAGCGTCGGGGCGTTCTTTGGCGATCACCATCTCGACGAACTCGGTCGTGACCGGCTCGATATACGTGCGGTCCGCGAACTCCGGGTCAGTCATGATCGTGGCCGGATTGGAGTTCACGAGGATGACCTCGTAACCCTCTTCACGCAGGGCTTTGATGGCCTGCGTTCCGGAATAGTCGAATTCAGCAGCCTGTCCGATCACGATCGGTCCAGAGCCGATCACGAGAATTCGGTGCAGGTCAGAGCGTCGCGGCATGGAGGAGATCGTCGATGATATCGTCAAGAGCGCGCGTGGCGGACCATCCGGTGGCGCGCTGCAGTTTGTGCGCATCCCCGACCAACACGGGGACGTCAACCGGGCGCACCAGCGACGGATCTTCGACGGGCGTCGCGTGCACACCGGCACGCGCCAGAACCCTCTCGAGGATCTGCTGCACCGACCATCCGGTGCCGCTGGCCACATTGTACGCCTCGCCAGGCGCACCCCGTTGGCAGAGCGAAATATACGCAGCAACGACGTCACTTACATGGAGGAAGTCGCGTATCGGCGAGCGATTGCCGACCGGCATGCTCGTCCCCGGAGCCGCCCCACGCAGTTGGACCGCGCGCTGTACCAGCGCGGGCAGCAAAAACCGCGTCGGCTGCCCGCGACCGCTATGGTTGAAGCTTCGCGCGACGACCACTTTCAGCCCGGTCGCCCGCCAGCATTGGAGGGCGAGGATCTCCTGCGCCGCTTTGGTGGCCGCGTAGACGGTTCGCGGCGCCTGTACAGAGCTCTCGACCAGGGGGGACTCATGCGTATCGTGCCGTCCGTACTGTTCCGCGCTGCCGACGACGAGTATCGTCGGATCGATCCGCCCGGCGTCACGGGCGCGGCCCAGTTGATGGAGCAGCCGGGCGGTGGCCGTGA
>CAMBRJ010000191.1 GCA_945870175.1 Gemmatimonas phototrophica | reverse complement strand
CCATCGTCAATCGCCCGTATGCACCATCGCAGGGCTTCAATCAGGCGCAGCGCGTGAACATCGGCGCGCTCGAGAACCGCGGTTGGGAAGCCACGATCAAGTACCTGGTCATCAGCACGCCCACCTTCGATTGGAGCACCAACTTCAATCTGGACGGCAACAAGAACTTGGTCACGGATCTCGGCGGCGTCACGCTGGCCGGTACGGCCGTCAAGGTCGGCTATCCGGTCCAGGGTGTCTGGGGCCAACGGCCGAATGGCTACAGTGTCGTGTCGACCGGGACAAGCTGCGGCGGTCAGCCGATCCAGAGCTGGGGGTGCCCGACGACGACCCGCACGGCAAGTCAGGAATATTTTGGTTCGCCGCTGCCTGCCTTCAACGGATCGTACTCGCAGACGCTGCGCTACAAGTCGCTCACGCTGTACGGCTTGGTGAGCATGGAGCGGGGGGCATGGTTCAACAATGGTGATCGCCCCTATCGCATCCGGCAGGGGGGAGCAGACGAGTATCTCGCCGCCCTCGGCCCGAGTGGCGAGCGGACCTTCCAGGCGGATTCGATCAATCAGTGGTCGAGCATCCTCACGCATTTCGACAAGCGAGACAATGTCCGTCTGCGCGAAGTGTCGCTGACGTGGCAGGTGCCGGAAGAGTTGAGCAAGTGGTTCGGCATCCAACGGACCACGATGTCGCTCGCAGGCTCGAATCTCATGTGGTGGGACGGCTGCAACTGCGTCGATCCGAACATGAATTGGGCCGGAGCCGACTCGTTCACGATCAATAGTGGCTTTCTCGCGCAACCCGCCGCGCGTCAATTTCGTCTCCAGATTCGCACGAGGTTCTGATCTCATGACCCGTATTTCACGACATGCAGTACGCGGGGTGCTGATCGCTGCCTCCCTGATCGTCACCGGCTGCTCCGGCATCCTCGAAGTCGAGGATCCGCAGGCGTTCGGTGATGCCGATCTGAATTCCCCCGTCATCATCAAGAATGTCTCGGACGGCGCCGAGGGAAGCCTGCATCAGGCCTTCGATGACGTGGTCGTCGTCGCCGCGTTGCAGGGGGACGAAATCGAGTCGACGTCCACCTGGGTCGACTGGGAAGACATCTCCGAAGGCCGCCTGCGCGGCGATTGGGCCACTACCGGCTCCTTCTCCGGCCCACTCGATCAGGTGCTTCGCGCTCGCTTCGCCGCACAAAGCGCAGCGGATCGCATCAAGACGGTGCTGGGCGCGAATGCCAACGCCAGCCCCCTGCTCACGCAGGTGACCTGGGTGGATGGCTTTTCCGATCTGCTGATCGGATCGAGCTTTTGCGAAGGTCCCCTCACGCAGGGCGGGGCCCGGGAGTCCAACGCCAAGTTCTTCCCGCAGGCGGTGACCAAGTTCACCGCGGCGTTGACTCTGGTGAACAGCATTCCGGCGGCCGATCAGGTCAAATGGCGCTCCGTCCTGCTGGCCTCACGTGCCCGTGCCAATCTGTTCGCGGGTAACTTCGACGCAGCCCTCGCTGACGCCCTCGCGGTGCCGGCCGGCTTCCTCAAAGAGGCGGTCTACGCCGAAGGTGCGGCCAACCAGCAGAGCACTACCGGCAATCAGTTCCATCAGAACCGCAACCGGTCTGGCGGGCTGCGCCGGATGTATCACTCTCGCGTGCTGGGAAGCTTCAGCGCGACCAGCTATACCAACGGGGCATTGGCCGACTGGTTCGACGCCGCGAAGCCGGATCCACGCATGGCGGTGACCCGCAAGCTGAACGAAAAAGGGGTCAACAACCGATTCGACTATTACGGCATTGCGAAATATTCGGATCGGGCCGCCAATCAGGTGTTGATCAGCTCGAAGGAGATGGCGCTGATTGCCGCCGAGGTGTACATGCGAAAGGGTGACTTTGCCAACATGGCAACGAAGCTCAACGAAAACCGCACGGCGGTAGGGCTCGCGCCAATCCCGGCACCCGGCACTGCGGCGGCCGCGCAAACGGTGCTGCTCAACGAGCGGATGGCGGTGCTCTTCGTCGAAGGGCAGCGCATGTATGACTTGCATCGGTTCAACCTGGTGCGCGGCACGCTCGGCGCTGACCGGCCGACCATGCTGCCGCTTTCGCGCTCCGAGATTCTGGCCAACCCGAACATGAAAGAGGGACAGGCCACCTGTCCGAAGCTGAGCTAACCAACGACACAGCAAGTGCAACCGGGAGCGGACATCCGTCCGCTCCCGGTTTGTCGTCGCGCCGCGACTTTCTGTGGGTGGCGGGCGTATCGGTGGCCAGCATGAGTGTGGCGCTCACCGGATGCGCCGGTAGCGAGGCAACCAGCCCCGCGGATTCTTTAATGTCGAGCAAGGGCACGCTGGACGGCCAACTCGTGAATGTGCAGGGCGTGCCACAAGGCAATTTCGGCGCGCTGATTCTGATGTACCCGTCCGGTCAGCATGTGGGCGTGACCGTCGCGCCCGACGCCAATGGCAAGTTCCGCTTTGCGGATCTCCCCGCGGGTGAATATCAGCTGCGCTTCCAGGCGTCGGGGCAGGCCATCGTGCCGGAGCCCTATCAACACCCGATCAAGTTCACGATCGACGCCGGCAAGACCACGTCACTCACCGTTCGGATTCAGCGCGGCACCTTTGCGCAGAACCAGGTCGAGATCTACTGCGGGGATGACTTCTTCCAAGCGCAGCCTGATGGCCAGGAGAATGGCGAGACGATCGTTGCGCTGGGGACCGTCGTCTGCTGGTACAACGTGGGGCGCAAGGTACACACGGTCACCGGCGGACCGTGGGATGATTCAGGCGATCTGCAAAAGACGCAGTCGTATATCTGGGTGGCCACCGTCCCCGGTGTGCACGCCTATCGCTGCACGTACAATCAGCCGGGAATGCGCGCTACGCTTCGCGTGGTCAGTCGCTGAACCGGATCGTTTCTTCCCGTACACGGAGTCGATGATATGCACGCCCGACAATGGCATCTGCTAACGGCCTTGGGTGTCGTGGCACTGACACTGCCGCATACGGCAGCGGCACAGGTCAGCTACGCACGCGCCGAGCAGCTGCTCAACTGGAACACCGATCGGTTGGTGAGTGGTGACGTGGTCCAGCCGGAATGGCTGAAGGATGGCAATCGCTTCTGGTACCGGAACAAGTTGGCCGATGGGTCGGAATTCGTGCTCGTCGATCCGGTCACCAACAGCCGCCGCCCCTTGTTCGATCATGTCCGGCTTGCACGGGCGATGACGCTGGCCAGCGACACGGCCTTCGATGCGAAGAAGTTGCCGTTCCAGACGTTTCGCTTTGGCCGCGATGCCACCGATGAAAACGAAATCGAGTTCGCCGCCGTGCGGAAGCGCTTCGTCTGCAACATCACCACGTACGCCTGTGCCGTCGGCGACACCCTCCCCAGTGACGTGCCCTACGTCGCCTCGCCGGACAAGAAGCTCGAGGCGTTCGTGCACCGGAACAACCTGTGGGTGCGGAACCGGGAGACCAAAAAGGATTCCGTGCAGCTGACCACCGATGGCGTCGACTACAACGCCTATGGCATCACGATGCCGCGGCCGAGCCAGCTGCAGCGTCCGATGCCGGTACGTCCGACGCTGCGCTGGTCGCCGGACAGTCGCCGCATCGCGGTGCTCCGTCAGGACGAGCGGTACGTGGAACAGATGCACTACATCTCGTACACCTTCCAGCGTCCGCGCCACTATACGCAGCCCTATGCGCTGCCGGGGGACACGGCGGTCCCGTATCCCCGCGTGCATGTCGTCGAGGTGGCGAGCAAGGCCAACGTGGAGATCAAACTCCCCGTCCGCCCCGGCATGCTCTCCATTGGCGGCTCGGTACGCGACTCGGCGTGGGCGGAGAACTCCCAAAAGCTGCATCTCTCCTGGCTGATGCGCGGCTCCAAGGCAGTGTATCTCGCGGAGATTGACGCGGCCACGGGCACGTCGCGCATTGTGGCGCGTGATACCGGCAAGACCTATGTGGAGATCGCGAACCCGCAGGATCCGGCGTCCTTCTACGTCACGAAGGATCTGAAAGACGCCTTCTGGTGGTCGGAGCGTGACGGGTGGGGACACCTGTATCGCTTCGACGGCGCGGGCGTTGCGAACATCACCGCCGACCCCAAGAAAATGAGTCTGGCGCCGGAGCCCAAGGCGCAGATAACCAGCGGGGCGTGGCAGGTCGGGCAAGTTTCGTACGTCGATGAAGTGTTGCGTCAGGTCTATTTCACGGGGCGCGGGCGCGACGGCTTCCTGTACTACCCGAAGCTCTATCGCGTGAACTACGACGGCACGGGACTCACGCTGCTCACGCCGGAAGACGGCCATCACGTGATCACGTTCAGCCCGAGCGGGAAGTACTTCGTGGATAGCTATTCGCGTGTGGAAAGCCCGCCGGTGACGACGCTTCGGAGCAGCGCCACCGGCGCCGTGCTCCGCAAGTTGGAAGAGGCGGACGTGTCGCGACTGAAAGTGGTCGGCTGGCGCGCGGCTCAGGTCTTCAACGTGAAGGCGCGTGATGGCATCACCGACATCTACGGGGTGCTCTATCTCCCGCCCAACATCGACAGCACCAAGAAGTATCCGATCATCTCCCACATTTATCCCGGGCCGCAGGTGGGTTCGGTGGGGAGTTGGAGCTTCAAGAACGGTGGGGAGCCGTTCTCCCTCGCCGAACTCGGCTTCGTGGTGATCCAGCTCGATCACCTCGGCACACCGCTCCGCTCGAAGGCGTTCCACGACAACTACTATGGCTTCTTCGGCGACAACGGGTTGCCCGACCATATCGCCGCCATCAAGCAGCTGGGGTCGAAGTATGGCTTCATCGATACGGATCGCGTGGGCATCTTCGGGCATTCCGGCGGCGGCTTTGCCTCCACGGATGCGATGTTGCGCTATCCCGACTTCTTCAAGGTCGCGGTCAGTGGCGCGGGCAATCACGACAACCGCAGCTACAACATCTACTGGGCCGAGAAGTACCAGGGACTGATGGAGAAAGACACGACGCGCAAGACGGACAACTTCGAGTCGTCGGCCAACAAGTCGATGGCGAAGAATTTGCGCGGCAAACTCTTGCTGACGCACGGGGACATGGACGACAACGTCCATCCGGCCATGACGGTGCAGCTGGTCGATGAGCTGATCAAGGCCAACAAGTCGTTCGACATGGTCTGGGCACCGAATCGCAACCATGGGTTGAACGAGCCGTACTTTATCCGTGTTCGGTGGGATTACTTCGTCCAGCATCTGCTCGGCGCCACTCCACCGGTGAATTACGAGATCAAGCAGCCGGTGGATGGTGGGGTGCGACCGTTCTTGCCCGGATGGGAGTCGCTGGACGACGGCTTCCCGTTCTGGAAGCCGTTTCAAGCCTCGTGGTGACCTCACCGCAGGGCTGGTAGACCGGAGGGGCACGGCGGCCGATTGCGGCGCCGTGCCCCTTGGCCGTTTGCTGACGCACCTCACTGGCCGACGGCTCAGTGACTACGGCCGCTCGGTGGATTCGAGCAGGGCCTTGCCGCCGCCACGAAGGCGCGGGACATCCCACCGCCGCCGAGTTCGCGCCCGAGGATGTAGACGCTCCCCAGCGTGGCATTGCACACATCCACGGCTGTCGAAGAGCGCCATCCCGCGGACCGCCGCATGCCCCCACGCCGCGCCCGAGGCACGCACCAATTGCTGGACTCTTCGTACCGGTGACGCGTACTTGTCACCATTCCGCAACGAGATCGACCGCTTCTCCAACAAGAAGGGGATCATCGTCGACATCCGCTTCAACGGCGGCGGCAATATCGATCAGGAAATCATCGATATTCTCGAACGGCAGCCGTACCAATTCTGGAATCAGCGCACCGGTGCACGCAGCTGGGGACGTCGGCCACGGCAGGCGATAGCCGGCCCGAAGGTCATGATGATCAACGCACGATCGGGATCGGACAGCGAAGTCACTCCCATGGCATTCCGCCAGCTCGGGCTTGGTCGCATTGTGGGTAATCCCACCGCCGCCGTGATCGCCACCGGCAGCTACAACCTGATCAACGGCGGCACCATCAGAACGCCAGGATCGCTGGTGATCACCTACGATCCCACGAAACCGAACAACTACGGCGTGAACCTCGAGAACCTCGGCGTGCCGCCCGATGTGTGGGTCAAGAACACGCCGATGGACGAAGCGCAGAAGTTCGATCGTGAGCTCAAGACCGCGATCGAGGAGGCGATGCGCATGCTCAA
>CAMBRJ010000190.1 GCA_945870175.1 Gemmatimonas phototrophica | reverse complement strand
GACACGGCCGCCGCCGGCCAGAATCCACGACGCATCACGCGCTATCCCGGAAAAGGGTTCGTGTCCGCTCCATCGACGTCCGGCGGCCAGCTTTGGGACCAATTAATGACGAATGGTTGATCAGGACGAGTCCTACGCGCAACGTTCCTGCATGCTATCCCCATCTCCTATTCGCAGCTTGATCCTCGCCAGTCTGGTGGTCACGGCCACCGCTCTAGGCTCCGCCTGTGGCGCCCGCGATAGTGTCGCGACGGCATCGCCCTCCACCGCCATCCTCGGCGCCGTCGAAGAGCTCCCCAGCCCCGCACCGGCCGGCAGCAAAACGCCGGTCGTCATCACCGATGACAGCGGCGCGGCGTACCTGTCGTGGACGGAGCAGCGCGCCGACTCCTCGTTCGCGATCCGCCTCGCCAAGTGGAACGGCACCACCTGGGATTCGTCGCGCACGGTCGCCGCCGATCTCCCGTTCTTCGTGAACTGGGCCGACTTCCCCGCCATCGTGAAGCTCGGCAACGGCGACCTCGCCGCCCACTGGCTCGAGCGCGAAGGCAAGAGCACCTACGCCTACGGCATTCGCACCGTGCGCTCGCGTGACGACGGCCGTACGTGGAGTGCCCCCGTAACGCCGCACACCGACGGGCTGGCCGCCGAGCATGGGTTCGTGTCACTCTGGGCCGAGAGCGGCCGAGACCTGGGGCTGGTGTGGCTCGACGGCCGCAAGAGTGCCATGAAAGACTCCACGCGAGAAATGACCGTGCGCACCGCCGTGGTGCGCGACGACGGCACACTCTCGCGGGAAGCCGTGCTCGACGCCCGGACCTGCGATTGCTGTCAAACGGCCACCGCGAGGGGTTCGCAAGGTCGCGTGATCGTCTATCGCGATCGCTCGGACAAGGATATCCGCGACATCGCCATCGTGCGCGAGTTGGTCGGTGGCTGGAGTCCGCCGGTGCTGGTGCACGCCGACGACTGGTACTATCCGGGATGCCCGGTGAATGGCCCGCAGGTGGCCGCCAGCGGCAAAACGGTGGTCGTGGCCTGGTACACGGCCGCCCACGATACGGCGCGTGTACTGGTGGCCACCTCGACCGACGGCGGCGCCACGTTCGGTGCCCCGGTGCGCATCGACGAGGGCGATCCGATCGGCCGCGTTTCCATTGTCCTCGACAGCCGGGCCGAACCGATCGTGGCCTGGCTCGAACAGCGCACCACCGATGAAGCCGAAGTGCTGGTGCGGCGCGTGACCGGCGCGACCATCGGGGAAACCCGCAGCCTGGCCCGTACGTCGGGCGCACGGCAAAGCGGCTTTCCGCGTCTCGCAGTGCTGCGCGACACCCTGTTGGCAACTTGGACGACCACGAAACCTGCACCGCAGGTGCACGTGGCGCGTCTTCCTCTTTCTTCGAGTGCCCGATGAGTTCTGAGCTATCCCGTATGGTGCCGCGCTCGGCGTCGATCGGCCATCTCCTGTTGGCCGGAGCGATCGCCTCTTGTGGGCTGTCGTCGTTCGTGAGCGCGCAGGATGCGCCCAAGCCGCAGCCGGTCGCCACCGCGCCGGTGCCACGCACCGACTTGCCACTCAAGCTCGCGCCGCGCCCCACCAAGAGCGCAATCACCGCGGATGATCTGATGACGCGGCTCTACAGCTGTGCCGATGATTCGCTCATGGGCCGCGATGCCGGCACGGAAGGCAGCTTCAAGGCCACCGAGTTGCTGGCGCGCGAAGCCAAGCGCCTCGGCCTGCAGCCGGCCGGTGACAGCGGCACGTTCTTCCAGACGCTACCGCTCAAGAGTAAGAAGGTCGACCCGCTGTCGTCGTTCATCGCCGGCGGCGCATCGCTGGAACTGGGCGAGGAGTGGGGCTTCAAGAGCGGCAGCACGATGACCTTCACCGACACGCCGGTGATGTTCGGCGGCGTCATGGGTGAGGCCGCGCTACTGACGGCCGAGCAAGTGGCGGGCAAGCTCGTCGTGCTCACCGTGCCGCTGTCACAGGCCGCCGTGCAGCAGGCGGTCGAAGGTGACGTGGACGTGCCTGCCGGTGCCGCCGGCATCGTGCTCGTGGTCCCGCAGCAGGCGGCCGGCGTGTTCGGCTACGTGCTGCGCCCGGGCGAGTTCGTAGACGATCCCGCCTTTGGTGGTTCGCGCCTGTTCGTCGGCTCTGGCGCCATCGCGAAGCTGTTCACGTCGCCGCTCGGCGAACTCAAGGCCGGCACCGTCGGCGCCACCGTGAACGTGAAGGCCATCCTCGACGTCGTGCCGTCGCCGTTCGCGGCGCGCAACGTCGTCGCGATTCTCCCGGGCAGCGATCCGAAGCTCAAGAACCAGTACGTCGCCGTGGGCGCGCACAGCGATCACGTGGGCATGGCGCGTCGTGCGGTCGATCACGACTCGGTGCTGATCTTCAATCGCATTGTGCGTCCTGGTGGCGCCGAGAACGATGACAAGATGGGCAACGCCGAACAGTTCACGCAGATCAACGCCGAGTTGGCGGAGATGCGGAAGTCGAGCCCCACGCGCCGCGACTCGATCTTCAACGGCGCCGACGACGACGGCTCGGGGTCGGTGGCCGTGCAGGAAATCGCCGAGTTGCTGTCCACGATGAAGGTCAAGCCGAAGCGCTCGACGCTGTTTGTGTGGCACGTTGGCGAGGAGAAGGGACTGTGGGGCTCGAAGTTCTTCACCGAGCACAGCACCGTTTCACGTGATTCGATCGTGGCGCAACTCAACATCGACATGGTCGGCCGCGGCTCGGCCACCGATCTCACCGGCTCCTCCAGGGAAGGGCAGGATCTGCGCGGTGGACCGGATTACCTGCAGCTCGTGGGTTCGCGCCGCCTGTCCACCGAACTCGGCGATCTCGTGGAGCGCGTGAACACGTCGAAGAAGCACAATCTGGTGTTCGACTACGGCATGGATGCGAACGACCACCCGATGAACATCTACTGCCGCAGCGATCACTATGAGTATGCCAAGTGGGGCGTCCCGGTCACCTTCTTCACCACCGGCGGCCACTCGGCGTACCACCAGCTCACCGACGAACCGCAGTACATCGACTATCCGCACATGACGCGGGTGGCGAAGCTGATCGCCGATGTCGCGCTGGACCTTGGGAACCGGGCCGGGCGTCCGGTGGTGAACCAGCCCAAGCTCGACCCGCGCGGCGTCTGCAAGCAGTAGTTGGCGACAGGCGAAGTAGGGTGTGGTGGGTATGGAGACCGTCGTCTCCGGGTCCTGAATCGAGTCGTCCGGCATCGCGGCCACCATTCGCCCGCCCCCCGCTACATTTCACGGTGGGCGGAGCGCGTCGCGACTCCCTACCCCGTACGCTGTACTCCCTACTTCGTTTTTAATCGTGCTTCAACTTGGCATCGTCGGCCTCCCCAACGTCGGCAAATCGACGCTTTTCAACGCCCTGACCTCGGCCAAGGCTGAAGCGGCGAACTATCCCTTCTGCACGGTCGACCCCAACGTCGGCATGGTGGAAGTGCCCGACGCCCGTCTGGCGAAGCTGGCCGAGATCGTGCAGCCCAAGCGCACGCTGCCGGCGGCCGTGCAGTTCGTCGACATCGCCGGGCTGGTGAAGGGCGCGTCGCAGGGTGAAGGGCTTGGCAACAAGTTCCTGCAGAACATCCGTGAGACCGATGCCATCGTGCACGTGATCCGGTGTTTCGCCGACGATGACGTGACGCACGTGATGGGCTCGCCCGATCCGGCGCGCGACAAGGAAACGATCGAGCTCGAACTCGCGCTCGCCGACTTGGCCGTTGTGGAGAAGCGCCTCGATAAAGTGAAGCGCGCGGCCAAGGCGAACGACAAGGACGCGTTGGCGGAGTTACCGGCGCTGGAAGCCGCCTTCGCGACGCTGTCTGAAGGCATGCCGTTGCTTCGTGGCGGACTGTCGTCGGAGCACATGCTCTCGTTGGCCGGGCTGCAGCTCATCACGGCGAAACCGGTGCTGTACGCCGCCAACGTGACCGACGCCGAGTTGGCGGGTGACGAAGGCCCGTATCTCCAGGCGCTTCGCGCCGCCGTCGCGGCAACCGGCGAACACGCCGAGATCGTGGCGTTCTCCGCCAAGATCGAGGCCGAGCTGTCGGAGCTCCCGCCCGAGGAGCGGAGCGAGTTCCTCGCCTCGCTCGGCATCGAAACGGCCGGCCTCGACCGACTCATTCAGGGTGGCTACCACCTGCTTGGCCTGCAGACGTACTTCACGGCGGGTGAGCAGGAAGTACGCGCCTGGACGATTCATCATGGCGACACCGCGCCCAAGGCCGCGGCCGTCATCCATACCGATTTCGAGAAAGGCTTCATTCGCGCCGAGACGGTGTCCTATCAGGACTTCATTACGCACGGTGGATGGAAGGGCGCGCGCGAGAAGGGTGCGGTGCGCTCGGAAGGGAAGGAATACGTGGTGCAGGACGGCGACGTGCTGCTGTTCCGCTTCAACGTCTAACCGACCCTTTTGTCTGGACATGGGTAGCAGGTCGCCATGAAGATCGTATCGAGATGCGCGGCGCTGGCCGCCGCGCTGATGCTGGCGGTTGGGTCGTCCCCATTAACGGGACAATCCAGCGATTCGGTCGGGGGTCGCGCTCTGCACCGACTCCCCGCCAACGCGTTGTCGGTGCCGTTCAAGGTCGGTGAACGGCTCGAGTACGAGGTGCGCTTCGGGTCGCTCAAGGTGGGCAATGGCAGCATGGAGGTTCGCGAGATCGCCGAGATTCGCGGCCGTCCGGCGTGGCACACCGTGTTCACGATCAGCGGCGGCATTCCGCTGTACCGGGTGAACGATTTGTACGAGTCGTGGTTCGATGTCACGACGCTCAATTCCCTGCGCTACCATCAGGACGTCGACGAGGGCAGCTACGAGCGCACGCGTCGCTACGAAATCTTCCCGGAGCGCGGCATGTTCAGGGAGAACGACCGTCCCGAAGAGCCCACGGTGTCGAATCCGCTCGACGATGGGTCGTTCCTGTACTTCGTACGCACGGTCCCGCTCGAAGTGGGCCAGTCGTACGAATACGCGCGCTACTTCAAGGCCGCCGGCAATCCCGTACGCATTCGCGTGGTTCGCAAAGAAACGATCACGGTGCCCGGCGGCACGTTCAAGACCGTCGTGCTGCAGCCGACGTTTCAGACGAAAGGCATCTTCAGCAAGAATGGCAAAGCCGAAGTGTGGATCACCGACGATGATCGCCGCCTTATGGTGCAGATGAAGTCAAAGCTCAGCTTCGGCTCACTCAACCTGTACCTGCGCGGGTCAAGCGGCACGCGGTAGCTGGCGGTAGCTGCCGGAGCCGTGGTCAGTCGTCGAAGAACTGCTCGCTGCGGTGTGCGTCCGCGCGCACCAGCGGGCTCGCGCACTGCGGGTCGTCGTTTCGGGTGGCGTTCACCCACGTCTTCACCTGATAGGCACGCAGCGGTCCCTCGTACGGGCGCAGCAGTCGCGCCGCATCGGCGGGTGTAGTCTGGGGGTCGAGCCAGGCATCGACGTCACGGAGCGGCAGGATGACCGGCATGCGATGGTGAATGGGCTCCATCGTCGCATTCGCCTCGGTCGTGACGACGCAGCAGGTGAGCACCGGGTCGGCGATGGGATCATGCTTCGGCTGCCAGAGATCCCAGAGGGCGGCCATCACGAAGGGCTCGTCGTCGGGCAGCCGGATACACCACGGCTGCTTCCCCTGATGCCCGGGGACCACCTGCCATTCGTAGAAGAGGTCGGCCGGGAGGAGGCCCCGCTGCGTCTTGAACGCGGCGCGAAACGCCGGCTTGGATGCGATCCCATCCGCGCGGGCGTTGGCGAGCTTGTGTCCGATCCCCGGGTCGTCGGCCCAGAACGGGATCAGCCCCCACTTGGCCAGGCGGAGCGCGCGCGTCTGGCCCTCCGACAGCACCAGCGGCACCGCCTGCGACGGTGCCACGTTGTAGCGGGGAGCGAGCGTGGGGAAGGTGACGCCCAGAGGGAGCGTCCCGAGCCGCGCGGGGTTACCGAAGCCGTATCTGCCACACATATGCCCTCAATGTACGGCAGGCCTCCCTTCCCTTCCATCCCCGGCCGGGCTAGGCTTAAAGGCTCATCTGGAACTGATCACCGTTCCTCTGACCCTCCTCCCGCGGATCGGCACTTCGGGGGGCACCTTAGACCACAGGGAGGATTGCCGAGTGGCAAAGCTCAAAATCCGCCGCAACCCTACGCGGCAGTACGAAGCCGTGTACATCATCG
>CAMBRJ010000189.1 GCA_945870175.1 Gemmatimonas phototrophica | reverse complement strand
CGGCGCGTATCTCGGCGCTCCAGTGCGCGTGAGTGACATCGGGACGGTGGTGCTCGGCGCCTTACCGCGAAACGGCGCAGTCACGCTGAACGGCAAAGAAGAAGTCGTGAGCGGCATGGTGCTCAAGCTCAAGGGGGCTGATTCGCGCGACGTGATCAAGCGCGTGCGCGAGCGGCTGGCCGAGATTCAGAAAGCGCTGCCTCCGAGCGTGAAGGTGACGCCGTTCTACGATCAGACCGAACTGGTCGGTCGCACCACGACCACCATCGTGAAGAACCTGGTCGAGGGCGGTCTGCTCGTGATCGCCGTGCTCTTCTTGTTTCTGCGCAACGTGCGAGCCGCACTGATCGTGGCGTCGGTGATTCCGATCTCTATGCTGATCGCCTTCATCGGCATGGGCCTGTTCGGCTACTCGGCTAATCTGATGAGCCTCGGGGCGCTCGACTTCGGGCTCATCGTGGACGCGTCGATCGTGATGATCGAGAGCTTCATCCGACGCATCGAGTCGCATCGTGACACGCACCGCCTGGGGCTGTTCGAGCGTGCCGCCATTGAAGTGGGGCGTCCGATTTTGTTCGGCATCGCGATTATCGTGGCGGTATACATCCCGATCTTCACACTCGACGGGATGGAAGGGCGCATGTTCAAGCCGATGGCGTTTACCGTCGTGTGTGCGGTGCTCGGGTCGCTGTTTCTGGCGCTCACGTATGTTCCCGCTGTGGCCTCGTGGGCGTTGCGCGATGGCGAGGCCACGCAGGCGCCGTGGCTGATCACGCTCACCGCGCGCTACCAGCGTGTGTTGGCCGGTGTGATGAAGCGCCCGCAGCCGCTGCTGATCACCGCCGTGGTGCTGGTCGTGATCGCCGTCGGTTCGCTGTCGAAGATCGGCACCGAGTTCATGCCGAAGCTCGACGAAGGATCGATTCTCATCACCACGCGCCGCCTGCCCAGCGTTGGGCTGCAGGATGCCACCAAGCTCTCGCTGGCGGCCGAACGCATCGTGAAGCAGTTCCCTGAAGTCGTCACTGTCGTCACGAAGGAGGGACGCCCCGATCTCGCGACGGAAGCGATGGGACTGTTCGAAGGCGACATGTACGTCATCCTCAAGCCGCGCAGTGCCTGGACGACCGCGAAGGATTCGGAGGGGCTGGTGGCGGCCCTCGACTCCGCACTGCGGGCTGTGCCCGGGCTATGGGTGTCATTTACCCAACCCCTCGCGATGCGACTGGACGAGGCGGAAAGCGGCATCAAGACCGACCTCGGCATCAAGGTGGTTGGCCCCGATCTGGGCCAGAACGAGACGATCGCCGAACGGCTCCGGGTGATTGTTGCCTCGGTGCGGGGGAGTGCGGATGTGGCGGTGGAGATTGCCGATGGCAGTGGGCAGGTGCGCATGGAGATCAAGCGGGAGGCCTTGGCGCAGTACGGCCTGTCGGTGGCCGATGTGCGTGATGCTATCGAACTGGCGATGGGCGCGCGGGTTGCGGCCGAGTTGATCGACGGGTTTCGTCGGGTGAGCATCGTGGTGCGCCTGCCGGAGGCGTCGCGCGCCGATGCCGCGTCGCTGGCGCAACTCACGATCCGCGCGCCGGGCGGCGAACGCGTGCCGCTGTCGGCGGTGGCCGATGTGCAGACGACCACCGGACCGGAGATGATCGGGCACGAAGATGCGCAGCGCCGCTCGCTGGTGCTGAGCAACGTGCGTGGGCGTGACCTGGGCGGCTTCGTGCAGGACGTGCGGGCGCGGATCGCGCGAGAGGTCACGCTGCCGGCTGGTGTCTTCCTCGAGTGGGGTGGGCAGTACGAGAATCAGCAGCGGGCGACGTCACGGCTCATGCTGGTGGTGCCGGCCGCCCTGCTCTTGATCTTCGGTCTTTTGTATCTGTCGTTCCGATCCATTCCGCAGGCGCTGCTGGTCCTCGCCAACGTCCCGTTTGCGTTGGTGGGCGGCATTGCCGCGCTCTGGGTGCGGCAGCTCAATCTCAATCTGTCGGCAAGCATCGGCTTCATTGCGCTGTTCGGCATTGCGGTGCTGAATGGCGTCGTGATGGTGGAGCATCTTAATCATCTGCGTCATGCGCCCGACGACCAGAAGTCGAGCGTGCTCGATCGCATCCTGCAGGGCGCCGCCGACCGGTTGCGGCCGGTGTTGATGACGGCGTTGGTCGCGAGTCTTGGCTTCGTACCCATGGCCCTGAGTACGAGCCCTGGCAGCGAGGTGCAGCGGCCATTGGCCAGCGTCGTGATCGGTGGCCTGATCACCAGCACGGTGCTTACGCTGTTCGTGCTGCCCGTGCTGTACGGCTGGCTGGAAGAGCGACGCGACGCGCGGTTGGCGCGCCGTGGTGGGGCTGCACCGGCGGCTGCCCTGCGGAGATCCGTTCCCCACGTTATCGTTGAGACGTGACGACGACTCCCGACACCCTCCTGCGATTCCGCGACGCCTTCCCGATCCTTGGGACGTCCACCTACCTGGTCTCGAACTCGCTCGGGGCCATGCCTTCGGCGGTGACCGATCATCTCGCCGACTACGCCCGGCAGTGGCAAACGCGCGGCGTGCGCGCGTGGGCCGATGGGTGGTGGGAGTTGCCGGTGACGATGGGCAACGAAATCGCGCCGCTCATCGGCGCCGCGCCTGGCACCGTGGTGATGGTGCCGACGGTGACCCAGGCCATGAGCAGCATTCTCTCGGCCATCGATTTTCCGCCCGAGCGCAACGAAGTCGTGATGACCGCGCTCGACTTTCCATCGGTGCGCTACGCCTACGACGCGCTTGCCCCGCGCCTTGGCGCGCGCGTGACGGTGGTGCCCAGCGAGGACGGCCTGGGGATCGATCTCGGTCGGATCCTTGCCGCGATCACCGAGCGCACCCGGCTGGTGGCCATCTCGCATGTCCTCTTTCGGTCGGCGTACATCATGGACGCCGCGGCGATCTGTGCCAAGGCGAAGCAGGTCGGCGCTCTGGTCGCGCTCGACGCGTATCATAGCGTTGGTGTGATCCCGGTCGACGTGCAGGCGCTCGGCGCGGACTTCCTCTGTGGCGGGGTGCTGAAGTGGCTGTGCGGTGGCCCTGGCGGGTGCTTCCTCTATGCCTCGCCGCAGGCAACCGCGCAACTCGCTCCCGCGCTGACCGGATGGCAGGCCCATCGGGCGCCCTTCGCCTTCGCCGACCGCATGGAGTATGCGTCGGGCGGCTGGCGCTGGCTGGGTGGCACGCCGGTGGTGCCCGCACTGTTCGCGGGCCTCGAAGGGCCGCGCATCATTGCCGAGGCGGGATTGGATGCCATTCGCGCCAAGAGCACGCGTCAGACCACGAACCTGATCGCGATGGCGGACGAGCGCGGCTGGCGGGTGCACGCACCGCGCGACGCGGAGCGGCGCGGCGGCACCGTGGCGTTCGATGTCCCGCAGGCGGCTGACGTGGCGCGCGCGCTGCTCGCGCGCGACGTGGTCATCGATTATCGCCCGGGGGCGGGCATCCGCGTTGCCCCGCATTTTTACACGACCGATGCAGAACTTGACGCGTGCGTGGCGGCGATGGATGAGATTCTGGCCACCGGTGCGTGGAAAGCGTTTGCCGGCGTACAGAGTACGGTGACGTGACCGCACGCTGAACGCTGGCGCCCAGCGCGACCGCTGACCATTTTTTCGGAATATTCGCCCCCGGACCCCGAGACGATGAATTCGCCGACCAATCGACCGCCCAAGAAGCTGCGCAAGCAGTACGCGAACACCGCGTACCCGATGGTGGTGCTCAAGTTCGAAGACGGGCACGAGATCAAGATCTACCAGAACACCGGTAAGGTTTTCGATGTGTGGCCTGGAGAGACCATCAAGGTGATGGCGGTCTACGATCCCACGTCCACGGAATGGGAGCTCGTGGAGTCCAAGAAGAGCGACGCGTTCGACGACGCGACCACCTGACGAACTCGTTGCACGGGCGACGTTGCGACGCCGCGGTTTGCGCTGTAGACTCGACCTGTGCATGAAAGCCGAGTGCGCACGCGCAGCACCGTAGTCATCGAGGCCGCCTTCGCCCGCGGAGGCCCGGTTGTGGCCCTCGAGAGTTCGGTGCTCGCGCAGGGACTGTTGCCGCCGCACAATCGCGACGCGGCCGAGCGCATGCTCGCCGCGGTCGAGGCGGCTGGAGCGACCCCGGCCATTACCGCCATCGTGAAGGGTGTGCCGTCGTTCGGGCTCGAGCCCGCCGATCTCGAACGATTCCTGGCCCGCGATGGCGTGCGCAAGGTGTCGTCACGCGATCTGGGGATCACGATCGCGCAACAGGCCGACGGTGCCACCACGGTGGCCGGGACGCTCGCCATGTGCACCCTGGCCGGCATCGAAGTCTTTGCCACCGGCGGCATTGGCGGGGTCCATCGCAATGCCCCGTTCGACGAGTCCGCCGATCTCGTCGCCTTGTCACACACCCCGGTCATCGTGGTGTGTGCCGGCGCCAAGTCCATTCTCGATTTGCCGGCCACGCTGGAACGGCTGGAAACCCTCGGCGTTCCGGTGGTCGGCTACCGCACGCGCGAATTGCCTGGCTTCTTCTCGATGAACACCGGTCTCGCGCTCACGGCTTCGCTCGACACGCCTGATCAGATCGCGGCCGCGTGGCTCGCGCATCGTGCCGTGGGGGGCCGGAGCGCGATGCTGGTGGTGCAGTCGCCGCCGGCCGCCAGCGCGCTGCCGGCGGAGCTGGTGAACGACGCCACCGACGCGGCACTCGCTGCCGCCAGCGCGGCGGGCGTGCGCGGCGCCGCCGTGACACCGTTCCTGCTCGCGGACATTCAGCGCCGCACGGCGGGGCAATCGGTGGTGGCCAATCTGGCATTGCTCGAAAGCAACGCTGCGCTGGCCGGCCGAATTGCCGTGGCGCTCGCCGCCGCACGTGTCGAATGCGCCCCGATATGAGTCGATTCAGTGATGGTGCACCAGCAGGTCGAGACGCACGACGAGGGAACATGAGTGAACGAAGCACGACGCGCACGGTACTATCCGGTAACCCGCTCGCTCCGGAGGTCTGAAGGCAATGTCCACCCCGTTCTTGAGTTCCGAGGAATACGACGAGCGCGCTCACGCCCTCTACAATGAGGGCAAGTACGACGAGGCGCTCACCCTGCTACGCGAAGCCGTCGCGCTGTACCCGAATGCCGTCGAGCTACACGTCGGTTTCGGATACGCACGACTGGCCCGGGAGGAGTACGCCTGGGCGCGCCGCAGCTTCGAGGAGGCGTTGGTGCTCGATCCCGATCATGAAGACGCCCTCGCTGGCTTCGGTGAGGTGTTGCTCATGTTCGGACAGGTCGCCGCCGGCCTCAGTGCCTTCGAGAAGACGGTCACGCTCGGCTACGATGATGATGTCGATCTGATGCTGCAGATCGGCCGTGCGCTCTTTCGCGAAGGTTTCGTCGATGCCGCGCTGACCTACTTCGATCGCGCGGTCGCCCACGCCGCCGACTCGGCGGAGGCCGCCGCCTGCGTGGGATATGCGCAGCACCGCATGGGAAACGACGCCGAGTCCATGGAGTCGCTCACGCGCGCGCTTGATCTCGATCCGCAGCTGGTCGAGGCGCGGGTCTACCTCGCGAACCTGATGTACGATGCCGGCGACCTTGATCAGGCGCTGGTCGAATTCGAGAAGACCAAGCCCGCCGACCACTGGGATGAACTCGGCATCTGGCGACTGGTCGAACTCAAGAAGTCGGTCTACAAGCTCGATGACACCGATGGCGAACTGAAGCCGTGGGAGGCCCGACTCATCGAGTTGGCCGACGAGAGCGACGATATCGACGATCTGCTCGAGGAAGTCGAGCCGGCAATGATGGAGCAGGACGCCGAGGCGAGTCTGGAGGAAACGCTTGAGGAGCAAGGACAGCTCGAGGCACTGGGCAGCCTGCTCACCGGACTGGTGAACCAACATCAGGGTGAGCAGGCCGAGCCGGCTTCCACCGACGTGCTCGCGGCGGAGACATCCCACCGCGTGATCATGCGTGATGGCAGCGTGTTCGAGGGCACCTGGGAGGAGATCGTGCAAGCGCTGCGCGACGCGCGCGATGCCGGTCGACCCCTCTACGAATACATGGCCGCCGAAGCGCGTCGTTTTTACGGCGCCACCGGCAAGCAGGTCGCGTCCGATGCGCCCGAAGCGTTTCTGCGTGGTGGCGCCGACGCCGGTATGCTCCGGATCGACCGCTAGTGGGTACCACCTAGCATGACTACCGGATTCGAACCGACCACCTC
>CAMBRJ010000188.1 GCA_945870175.1 Gemmatimonas phototrophica | reverse complement strand
GGTCATCCAATGGGGTGACCAGCTACCGGAGCCCCATTGCTCGCCCTGCGTGTGACCACCCCTGCGTTCGCCTCGCGTCAGCCTTCCGTCCCGGCCTCATCGCCGGGCCCGGTCGCTGCTGTAACCGAAACGGGCGGTGGCGGCGCGGCGGACGGCCGGCTGGATGCCGGACTGGAGGGCGGGCTGGATGCCGACGTCGCGGCCGCGGCCTCGGGTGACCGGCGCGGGTTCGAACGGCTCTATCGAGCGCATGTCGACCGCGTATACGCGATCTGTACGCGCATGCTCGTCGACCGGCAGCTGGCCGAGGAAGTCACGCAAGACGTGTTCGTGCGGGTGTGGCAGAAGCTACCGGGCTTCCGTGGCGAGTCGACGTTCAGCACGTGGCTGCATCGGGTCGCGGTCAATGTCGTCTTGTCGCGGCGAAAGCGGGCTGGCGTTCATGATGCGCGCACCGCCGTCGATGACGACGCCGTCCGCGAGGCGCCCACCCGTACGGTGTGCGTCGGCGAGCGACTCGACCTCGATGCCGCCATCGCCGGACTGCCACCGGGCGCGCGACGCGTGTTCGTGTTGCATGACGTGGAAGGCTTTACGCACGAAGAGATCGGCGAGCAGCTCGGCATCACGCCGGGCGGCAGCAAGGCGCAGTTGCACCGTGCGCGCATGCTGTTGCGCACGGCCTTGAATCGGTAATCGACGCATGGACGACACGGACATCCTCACCCCCACCGGCGCCTCCGCCGACTGCACGCGCTTCGACGCGCAGTGCAGCGGGTATATGGAGCGCGATCTCGACCAGGCCGAGCAGGCGTGGATGACGGTGCATCAGTCCGCGTGTGTCGCCTGCGCGGGGCTCGTGCGCGACCTCGACGCCATCGTCGCGGAGTCGCAGGCGCTCCCTGGCATAGCGCCGTCACGCGACCTATGGAGCGGCATCGAAGCCCGTCTCGACACCACGGTCATTCCGATCTCAGCGGCGGCCGCGCACACCCGCGTGGCGCGCACCGTGTCGGTTCGCACCTTCGCCATCGCCGCCACGATGCTGGTGGCGGTGACGTCGGGCATTACGTGGCGTCTCGCCGAACGCGGAACGGCGGTGCCGTCAGCGGCCGCGTCTCCGACCGCCGTAGTCGCCGGCACCACCGACAGCGCCAACGATCAGAGGCTGCCCGGCGCGTCGGTTGAAATCGTGGCGGCTTCACCGTCTACCACGTCGAGGACACCGGTATCGGCAGCGTCTGGCTCCAGCACGCGGCTCGCCTCACGCGACGTGGCGCGCAGCGACGATGATCTCGATACTGACGCCGATGCGGTGTACGAGCGCGAGATCTCGGCGCTGCGCCGCATCGTCGATGACCGCTTCGTGGAACTCGACACCGCGACCGTGCGCGAACTGCGTCGCAATCTCGGCATCATCGATCAGGCGATCGGCGACAGCCGCAGGGCGCTGGCGCGTGACCCGCGCAGCGCGCTGCTCGCCACGCAGCTCGATCGCGCCCTCGAAACCAAGCTCGCGCTGCTTCGGCGCGTGGCATTGCTGTAAACCGGTCACTTCCCGTGCTCACACTTTCCCTACGATCCCGCGTCCTGATTCCGATCGGCGCGCTGTTACTGGTCCCGCTTGCCGCGGGCATCACGCCGCTTCGCGCGCAGGGCGACTCCAGCTTTGCCGTGGCGCGTAACGCGGTGGTCGATATCACCCTGCGCACCGGTCGGCTGGTGGTGCGTGGCAGTTCGGCCACGACGGGCGCCGTTCGTGGCCGCAGCGGCGACTACCAGTTGCGCACGACCGGCGTGGGCGTCACGCTCGACGCGTCGCAGGAACTCCGCTCCAACCGTTCGAACAGCCGTACGGCGGGCCGACGCAACGATGCCACGCTCGAGCTCGACCTGCCGCGCAACGTGCGGCTGGTCATCTCCACCGCGTCGGCGGATGTCGACGTGTCCGGCATCGACGGCGACGTGGAGATTCGCACGACCAGTGGCAATGTCGGTCTCGACAACATCGGCGGACGCCTCACGCTCGAAACACTCTCCGGCGACATTCGACTGGATGGCCGCTCGGGGCCGGCGCGAGTCACGACCATGAGCGGCGACATCACGCTACGCGGGGTGCGCGACGAGGCGAATGTGCACACCACCAGTGGCGATGTCATGCTCGGTATGGATCGCGCGGCACGGGTGGACGTGGAGACCATCAGCGGCAACGTCACCTTCGACGGTAGCACCACCGACGACGCTCGGCTGCAGATCGACACCCATTCGGGCGATGTGACCCTTCGGCTCCCCGAAAGCGCGCGCGGCAGCATCGACCTGTCCACGTACAGCGGGGACATGACCGCGTCTGGATAGCTCACCCTCATGCCCAACAGCCTGACGTCGTCACGTAGCGAACGCGCCGTGCGTCGCTACGAGATCGGCGGCGGCGGTTCCGCCCGATTCACCATCTCCACCTTCACCGGCGACGTCCGCGTCGTGCGAGGCAACCGCTCATGATCGCAGGCGTGATCGCAGGCGTGCGTGCCTCTCTCTCCTATGAGGAGTTTTCCATGCTGTCACTTCGTTCTTCACTCCGTTCGGCGTTCCACGCTCCGCGCCGCTCCACGTGGCGCGCCCCGGCTGCCGCGCTGCTGCTCACCGCGACGCTGTCGGCGCCCGCCGTCGCGCAGGATCGCGACCGCGACAGCAAGCGCGATGATGCGTTCACCTGGTCGGGTACCATCCCCTCGGGGCGGCGCATCATGATCAAGAACATCAACGGCGGCATTGAGGTGGAGCGCAGCACCAATGGCCGCGTGGAAGTGCGCGCCGAGAAGCGCTGGCGCCGTGGCAATCCCGAGGATGTGCGCATCGAGCAGAAGAAGATCGGTGAGGACGTACTCGTGTGCGCACTGTTCAGTGAAAGCTCGCGCTGCGACGAAAGCGGCATTCACACCGACCGTCGCACCAAGTGGAACGACCGCAACGATGTGTCGGTGCGTTTCATCGTGCGTGTCCCCGATGGCGTGCGCGTAGACCTGTCGACGGTGAACGGCGGGGTCGAAGTGACCGGCGTGAGCAACGAGGTGGATGCCCATACCGTGAACGGCAGCATCACCGCGCGTAGCGCCGGCGGACCGGTGCGCGCCAAGACGGTGAATGGCAGCATCACCGTGTCGATGGGCACGCTCGGCAGCGCCGACGACCTCGACTATGAAACAGTGAACGGGGCGATCACGCTCGAACTGCCCTCCAACTTCGGCGCGCAGCTCGAACTCTCCACCGTGAACGGTCGCGTGTCGACAGACTTTCCGATCACGATTTCCGGCACGCTCTCACCGCGGCGCGTGCGGGGCACCGTGGGCAACGGGTCCACGCGACTGCGCGCCAGCACGGTGAACGGCAGCGTCACGCTGCGGAAGCTCAACTAGCGGAGGTTTCGCGCCTAGCGCTTAGCGCGTCGGCATCGGTACCGCGACCACGTCGAGCCCCTCGATGCCGCTGAAGTCATCAGGATTGCAGGTGTAGATCGGCAACGCGTTCGCGAGAGCCGTCGCCGCGATCATGGCGTCGTACGAGCGGGTCTGCGTTTTGCGCCCGGCTTGCCGCAATGATGCCGCCACGCGTCCGAAGGCCCGCGCGGCGGCGGCATCGAACGGCAGCGCAGCGAAATCTGCTTCCGCCTGCTGCAGGTGCGCCTGTCGCGCCGTTCGTTCGTGATCGGATTTGGCGACGAGCGGCCCGACGCTGAGTTCGGCCAACGTGATGGCCGTGATCAGCGGTTCATTCGGAAGCACCGTGGGATCGTCGAGGCGATTGAGCAGGATCACCGTGCTGGTGTCGAGGATGCCGCGGTCATGGCGGACCCGATCGATCACAGGGATCCGTCCATCACGTCGTCGAGATCATTGCGCAGCTGCTGTATGTCGACCGGCGGAAGACGGCGCCACCGAGTCAGCAACGCCGCCGCGGTGAGGCCACGACCGGTGAGCGGACGCAATTCGGCGATCGGACGCCCGTCCATCGTCACGGTGAGTGTTTCGCCGTCAGCCACGCGCTGCAGCACCCGACCGCCGTTGTTTCGCAGTTCTCGCACGGTGACGTTGTCCATACCTGACTGTATCACCGGTGAGACAGATGGGCAAGCTGAGCCGACGACTGTAGTTCCTACGCCGACCGGGCGGGGCGTGGTAGTACCAAAGGCAATCGTCTCCGCAGGGCGTCAAAGGCCTGTCGCTCCTGACGTCAGCCGCTAGCGGTCCAGATCGCGATGAGCCCGCAGAGCGAGTCACCAAGCCCTGACACGAGCGTTGCCGGAATGCGCGCGGCGCCGAGGTACACCTCCACACTCGCGATGTTGTCCATCGGCACGGCGTCCAAGCTCAACGACTTCATGAATATGCCGTCCACCATGACCCGGAGCACACACGGGACCATCGCTCCACGTGAAAAGCGCTCGCCGCGTGATGACAGCGCAACGGCGACGCCGGACGAGTCGACGATGCGTATTCCCGGCACACGGCGCAGCACCAGCGATAGCGCTGACGAGCCGGTCGCCTCGAGCTCCTCTGTGCTGAAGGCAGCGTTCGGTAGCCCCAGCCTGCGGCGTTCCTCCACGGCGGCAAGGCGTGCGACCGGCGCCGCGTTCGCCGCAACCCGGACCTCGCCAAGCAGCGTCGCGGCGACCATCCGAATATCCACGGTCTGTTCACCGCCTCGTACCGTTACCGGAACGGTCATCGCCGTGAGGCCCAACTTCCGCACCTGCAGCGCGGTCTCCATCGGCTGGAGCGCTTCGAATGTCGCCACACCGCGCACGTCGGTGCGCGCCCGCAGGTCGCCGTATCCGGTTGTGAGCACGACCTCGGCGTCGGTGACCGGCCCTGATGCTGACTGGACAAGCACGCGCAGTCGACCGCTCTGCTTTTCAACGGTCGCGCGCGCGACCGTCATCGCGATCGGCTGAACCGGCTGGCCGTGCGTGAGTCGCAGACTGCGCTCACCGCGATCCACGCCGTCGATGAAGGCGGACACGGTGAGTGGCACATCGACCGGTAGCCCACACAGCGCAAATGCGCCGTCACTTCCTGTTCGTGTCTGAGTGTCCTGACGCTTGAACTGCACGCTCGTTCCCCCGACGATCTGGAATGCGGCGTTCCATTGAACACGCACGATCACATCACGCAATGCGCCACCGGCCTCGTCGAGAAGTCTGCCGTCGATTGCGCCATCGGATGGCGATTGTTCCTGAGCCCCGCAACGTGCGGGGCGGGCCGTACTCACGACCGGCGCGACAACCACCGCAGGCTGATTCTGCGACTGCCGAGCAAATGCTGCTGAATCGACATACGCCACGTGCAGAGAGTCTGCCACCAGCATGGCCATTCGCGTGACGACGCCACCCTCGACCTGCAGTCCTTCGACGCGTGACTCCACCCGCGCCGGACGCGGTGGACGTCCGAGGACTGGTGCGAATCGACGGATGACACGTCGCGGCATACGGACTTCCCACGCGCGCACGACCCACAACCCGCTAGCGATCTGTGCGAATTCCACGCGACCACCGGCACCGACGGTACGTGCCTCCGACTCAATGGGCTCGTAGAAAAACTCGACGTCGCTCAACGTTGCCTCGCCCGATCGCATCCAGATGGTTCCGCGAATATCCACTACGTTCGCTCGAGTCTCGACCGGGCGAAACTCGATCCCTTGCGCGCCGCTACGCGTACCTGAGCCCTCGACTACCCGAAAGCAGTGCTGCTCGGCGAACTCGCGCGAGAGCAGGATCGCTTCGTCCGGGCCGCGATACCAGACGCTGTCGGAGTCGGTGGTTACGTAGCCCTTCGTCGCGATCACCGACGGCGGAAGGCTGGCGAACGGCCGGTCAGTGAGGCGTGAACGAAAGGACACGGCGTCTGGAGTCAACGCGCGGCCTCGCAGGTCCTCGTCGCGGGAGTACATCATGTAGTCGGCGGCCAACTCGACGCCGGACGTGGTCGACAAGCTCGACTGCCACGCCGTCCTTGCCTCTGTGAGCAACTGGCCGGCCAGCGAGAGAGAGTCGGGCGATCGTCGACAGACGGCGTCCGATCGCACGTTGAACGCCACTAACTCGATCGGCTGACGCGTCAGCGTGAGATCGATCCGTTTGCCATCGCCGTCCGCCAGCTCGAATGCGGGGAGCGTGAACGGGCGTTGTCCAATACGCAGAATGCGGAGCACGAAACGACCAGCACGGGGCGCTCGCACGACGAAGCGGCCCTCGATGGACGACGTG
>CAMBRJ010000187.1 GCA_945870175.1 Gemmatimonas phototrophica | reverse complement strand
CGTCGAGATCGCGTCATCGGCTATGCCGTCTCGACGTGCCCGGCCGATGCGCGCCACCTCAGCTCGGATCCGGACCGTGACGCGCGTCGCGTCGTGGATATGGTGGGGTCCCTCACCCGTCTCGCCGGTCGGAGTCTGGTGGTGCCCGTGACACCAGCCATCGTGCGCGAAGGGGCCATCACCCGTTTCGCCTCGGCCGATGCCGTCTGGCTCCTGGCCACCGAATCACTCGACGATGCGGCCACGCGACGCGCCGTCGACCGGCTGATCGGCGCCGGGTTTCACTTCGCGCTCCAGGGCTTCCCCGACGGCGAACCACTCCCGCCCTCGTTGGTGGGAAGCACCATCGTGCTCGATGCGGCGCGCACACCACCGAGCGCCCTGGAAAGCCGCGTCCGCGTGCTGCTCGACGCCGGACTGCGCCCGCTCGTTCGCGGCGTGGATGACCGGCTGACGCGTCACCGCGTGCTCCAAACGGGTGTGCCGTTGTACAGTGGACGTTTGCTGGCGCGCGGAGCCGCTGTGCCGGTGGACCGGACCACCGAAGAAAGCGTGATGCGCGCGCTCACCATGCTGGCCGCCTTCGCTGATGGCCGCCCCACCGACTCCTCCTTCGACGCGTTCGTGCAGGACGATCCGCATCTGGCGGCGTCGCTGCTGCGCGCGATGGGATCCGCCTCGCTCGGCGTGCGCGGCCCGCGGTCGGTGACACACGCCATCACGATGCTGGGACGCGACGCCATAATGGATCGATTAGTCACGGTCGCGGCACGACTAATCGGCGATGCTGCGCAGGACCCCGAGCTCGGGTTCGTCGCGCTGCGTCGCGCGCGTGCCTGCGAGCGGGTGGGCGCGGCACTCGACAACGCCCCGCATCCACGCACGCGGCTCATCGCCGGCTTGTTGTCGACGCTGGAGTTTGCGCTCGGCGCATCGGCGCCGATATTGGCTGAACGTTTGGCGCTCCCGAGCACCCTGCGCGACGTGATGGATGGGCGCCAGCTGCCACTCGGGCAACTGCTCGATGTGATCGACGCGCTCGAACAAGGCTGGTGGGATGATTTCGTGTCGCGCTGCGGCCGCATCGGCATCGCGCCGGCGGTCGTCGCCGATGCTTGGCTGGCGTCGTGGCGCGTCGCGCGCGACGAACTTGGCATTACCCGCAACGACCTCACTTGATGACAACGACCGCCCGCGATTATCTCGTGAATCGCTTCCAAACTGATGCCGTCGTGCTGCGCGAGCGCGTGGCGCTTCTGGCGCGCGGCACGAAGGTCCCCGGACCCGACGCGGCCACCTCAAGCCGAATGGCCGACGCGTGCGACGAGGTCGTGGCCATGTTGCTGGCGATCGCCAGCAACGGTGACGCCAGTGCCGAACTCGATGCGATCATGGCGTTGGTGCCACTGCTCGAACATCGCGCGACCGAGCAGCAGTCGAATCCGGCCATTCGCTCGGTGTACGCGGGTGCCGCCACCCGCATCCGTGAAGTTCGGTTGGCCGAAGCGCAGTCCTCGCCGGCGCACGGTGCGGAGCTCCCTGACGATGACATCGAGGATGATGTCGATGACGTCGACGACGACGATGTCGATGATGACGTGATCGCGTTTGACGAGGATGACGACCGTACGGACGGCACCAAATAGCGGATGCGCAGCGACGACGACCAGCCGTCTCCACCCGGCAAAGTGCGCCTCGACAAGTGGCTCTGGGCTGCGCGTTTCTTCAAGACACGGGCGCTGGCGGCCGAAGCCATCGATGGTGGCAAGGTCGACGTGAACGGTGACCGGGCGAAGCGCGCGAAATCGGTGCAAGCGAGTGACGAGATTCGCCTGCGGCAGGGCCCACTCGAATGGCAACTTCGCGTGAAGGATGTCGCCGAGCGCCGAGGGTCCGCTGAGATCGCCCAGCGCTTGTACGAGGAAGTGGCCGACGGCAAGAAGAAACGCGAGGCCGCGCAGGAGCAGCTCCGACAGATGCCGATGGGGTTTGCGTTCGGCGACAGTAAGCCGGGAAAGCGAGACCGGCGGGCCATTCGTCGACTAAAAGGCGATGATTGAGCGGGGCCGTGTGGTCGACCTTCGGACCGTGCGGGCGAAGGTTACTCGCTCGACCTCGGCTGCATCATCGACGTGTCCGTCACACCGAGCGCCCGCGCGACGATCTCCTCGATCGATTCGCCGGGCGCTCGCTGCAGAATGGGCACCGGTGGCCCCAGCGTCGCCGGTCGTGCGTCGACCAGCTCGCGCGCGACGTCCGCATCGCGGCCGTGATCACCCACGATGATGGCCGCCGTGGTCCCGTCCCCCAGCGCTTTGGCGAGTTCCGCCTGTCGGCTGGCGAGACGCACGACCACCCCTGCCTCACGCAGCCGCGCCTCGCACTGCACGCGAAACGGCCGATCCGTGGCGTACACCACTATCCGGGGCGACGACATCGCGAGCGCCTAGAGCGCGGCGATCGCCGAGATTTCGACGAGGATGCCGCGCAGAGAGGCACCGACGGCGGCGCGCGCCGGGTAGGGCGGTGAGAACACCGTGCGGTACACGCGATCGAACGTGCCCCAATCGTTCTCGTCGGCCAGATACACCGTGATACTGACCACATTGGCCAGCGTGGCGCCGCCGGCGATCAAGATGCGCTCCATGTTGGCCAGCGTGAGGCGCGTCTGTGCCTCGACGTCCCCTTCGACGATCTCCCCGGTGGCCTGATCGCGCGGCGTCTGCCCGGACACAAACATTAGGCTCCCGATATTTGCGGTGCGCACGCCGGGAGAGTAGGCTCCCGCAGGGGCCGGCAGGTTGGGCAGCACAACCGGAGTCCACGGACGATCGGACGGTGCGTCAGCGTGTGGCATTTTCTACAGTCTCGATAAAGGGGGGAGCGCGATGACAACGTATCTCGAACAGCTCGAGACACCGGTACCGATCGTCGACATGGATCGGCTCGCGTTCAATCTGGACCGAATGGCGGCATACGCCACCCTGCACGGGCTCCGGCTTCGGCCGCACGTCAAAACCCATAAGTCGCCGCGCATCGCCGCCGAGCAGATGCGCCTGGGGGCGATCGGGATGACCTGCGCCACGCTGCGCGAGGCGGAAGTGATGGCGGAGGTGTGCGACGATATTCTCGTCGCCTTTCCGCCGGTCGGGGCGGCGCGGCTGGAACGGCTGGCCCGATTACCGCGGGACGTGCGCGTCACCATCGCGGCGGACGACGCCCATGCGCTCGACGCCCTCAACGTGGCCGCCCGGCTGGGACAGCGACAGTTCGATGTGCTGGTCGAAGCGGATCTCGGCATGCACCGTGTCGGCGTGTCGTCACCCGAGCGCGCGGTCGCGATCGCGCAGCAGATCGAGCGCGCGTCGGCGCTGAATTTCGCCGGATTGATGTTTTATCCTGGACATATTCGCGAGGCCGTGGATGAACAAGGCGCCGCTCTGGCGCAACTCGGCGAGACCATCGCCAGTTATGTCACGGCGCTCGACGCCGCGGGACTTCCCCCACGGATCGTGAGTGGCGGTTCGACGCCCGCCGCATGGCGCATGCACGAAGTGCCGTTGGTGAACGAAGTACGCCCCGGCACCTACGTCTACAACGACCGCACCACCGCCCTGATGGGTGCCTGCGACTGGGAGGACTGCGCACTCACCGTGCTGGCCACGGTGGTGAGCGTCGCGGTGCAAGGACAAGCGGTGATCGATGCCGGCACCAAAGCGCTCGGACGCGAGCCGCTTCGCGCGGAGGGGGATGGCTATGGCGCGCTCCTCGATCACCCCGACGTCGTGGTGTCGCGGATGTCCGAAGAGCATGGCATCCTGGATCTCTCGAAAACGACGTGGCGTCCGCGTCTCGGTGATCAGGTGCGCGTCGTCCCGAACCACGTGTGCATCGTCGTGCACCTGTTCGACGAGATCATCGGTGTGCGCGGGCATGCGGTGGAAACGCGCTGGCCGGTGGAAGCTCGCGGCCGTGGACCGGCGCTTGACGAACTCGCTGAGGGGCCGTCGCGTCCACGCGCGGTGTAACGGATCGCTACGCGCGCGCGATCGGCCCGGTCCGTCCGCGCGAGAGCTTCACGAGATCCATCGGCGCCAACGACAGTTCGAGTCCGCGCCGACCGGCGCTCACGTACACGCGTTCGAACGCGAGTGCACTCGCATCGATCACCACCGGCAGTGGCTTCTTCTGGCCCAGTGGGCTGATGCCACCCAACACGTAGCCGGTGGCCCGTTCCGCCGCCGAAGGGTCGGCCATGCGTACACGTCGGGCGCCGACGGCAGCGGCCAGCGCCTTAAGGTCGAGCATCATGAGCACGGGCACCACGGCGCACACCAGACCCACGCCTTCCGCGTCGGCCACCAGCGTTTTGAACACCGTGGCGGGCTCGAGCTGCAAGAGGTCCACGGCTTCGCGCCCGTACGACTCGGCGGCCGGGTCGTGCTCATAGGAGAGCACGTCGTGCGCGATCTTGGCCTTTCGCACAAACAGGATGGCGGGCGTCATTCCTCAAGATTACTGCTAACTTGCGTCAGGGCCACCGCTTTCCCCGGACATGACCACTCTCTCGCCACGCCGCATTCTGCTGGTCGACGCCGACGCGTTCTTCGTGGCCGTGGCACGTCAGGAAGATCCGGAGGGCGCCGGCCAGGCGACGTTACTGATTGTGGGCGGGCGTCCTGGCTCACGCGGCGTGGTGTGCAGTGCGTCCTACGAGTGCCGCGCGTACGGGGTGCGCTCAGCGATGCCGATCTCGCGCGCGCTCAAGCTGTGCCCGCAGGCCACCTGCGTACCGGTGCCCCGGGGTGCCTGCAGCGCGCGCAGCAAGGAGATCCAGCAGGTGCTCGCCACCTTTGCGCCGATCGTTCAAGCATCGAGCATCGACGAGTGGTACTGCGACATGGGCGGCACCGAAGCGCTATACGGTCATGAATCGCTCGAGGCCACGGCCCATCGTATTCGGGACGCGGTGCTCGCCGCCACCGGCCTGACCGTCTCGATCGGCGCCGGGACGTCGCGTCTGGTAGCCAAGATGGCGGTCGAGCTGGCCAAGCCGAAACCCGGCACCGGCGCCACGGGCGTGCGCTGCGTGACGCCCGGCAGCGAAGCCGATTTTCTGGCCCCATTCCGGCTGGCCGACCTGCCGATGGTCGGCCCCAGCTTCACGGCGACGCTGGAGCGAATGGGGCTCGACACCATCGCCGACGCGCAGCAGTGGAAAGTGTCCGATCTGCAGTCCCGCCTTGGGGAGCGCGCCGGTGCCTGGCTGCACGGCCGCGTGCGGGGCATCGATGACAGTGTGGTGACGCCCCGCGAGGCGCAGAAGCAGGTGAGCCGGGAGGAGACCTTCGGGCGCGACCTGCACGACGACGACCTGATCGAGCGCGAACTGCTCAGGTTGGCGGTCCGCGTCAGCACCGACCTTCGTCGCCAGGGGCTCCGGGCGAGAACGGTGACCGTGAAGCTCAAGGACGCCGACTTCAAAACGCGCTCGGCCCAGCGCACACTCGCCCACCCGATCGAGTCCGAGAAATCGGTGATCACGGCCGCGAGGGTGCTGTACCGGGCGCTGCGCGGCAAGCGGCGGGTTGGCGTACGCCTGCTCGGCATTGGCCTCTCGCACTTCGAAGACGACGCCGGAGGGGAGCGTCCCGCCGTGCAACTGGGCTTCTTCGCCGCCCCGCCGCCACCGCCGGCCGAGGGAGAACCGGTCGAAAATGCCAAGGACCGGGCGCTGACGCGGGCACTCGATCGGATCCGGGACCGTTATGGACGCACCGCCATCCTTCCGGCCCGCCTCGTCGATCAGGCAGGCGATACGGGGCCGAGGGTGGAAGAATGAAGCGGCTTTATATAGCTTCCGTTCGCTGAAGTTCGATTTCTTCGCCGTTTGCGCTTTCCTGTCGGGGTGTCTTCATGAGTGTCGCGTACGATCCGAACAAGCTTGGCTGGCCTGCTGCCGCCGTGACCACGGTGGCCACGTTGGGGCTGCTGTTCACCGCCTACACGATCCACAAGAATACGTATCGGCATCCGCGCGACCCGATGAACTTCCAGGTGTATCACGCGGAAGACAACGCGAAGCACAGCACCGCCGCGAGCCATGGAGAGGCCACGCACGAGGCCGCCCCGGCCGCCGAAGGTGCCCCGCCCGCTCCGGCTGCCGAAGCCAAGCACTAAGGCGGCTCCGGTTCTGCGCCGAATGAAACAGCACCGCAGCCCATCGGGACCGCGGTGCTGTTTCGGTTTGGGCGCGCGCTCCCGCGGCAGCGTAAACCAG